>JANQJX010000188.1 GCA_028281425.1 Simkania sp. | reverse complement strand
TATTGCTATATAGATTATAAATTTATTTTTTTTAAGATTTATTGTTAATTATGATGAATTCTATTTTAATTTCACACAATTTTGAAGATGTAGACTGGTCGAATCATGTTTTGCAAATTGGGAAGGATTCTCAAGGTAGATCATTTCTCAGTTTGAGAAAATTTGATTTGAAAAATCTTTTTTTGAGCTTTGTTGGATTGGGCAAGAATCATCCCCAAATACTTGGATTTTTTGAGTCTATAAGAGCATGGCTTAAAATTTACGATTTTAGTACTGCAAGTATTCAAGAAGCCGCTCAAGACATTCTTGATCGACTGAATCATCAAGAGGGGACTTCCCCGCTTCTTCAAAAAAATATTAAATTTATCAATCAACAAATTATACAAGACTCTTGCAAGAAACTTGTTGTTTTAGTTGAAAAATGCAATGTTTCTCAATTGTCTATTGAAAAAAAAGTATTTGGTTTTTCTTCTTTGAAAGGTAAAAAGAAGTCCTTACGGAATCCTACTATGAACAAGGCACCCGAAAAACAGAAAGACAGCGAGAAAAAGGAGTTGCGCACTCTATCTAAAGTCGATGCAAACAAAACTAACCCAAGTCAAAAAAATTCAACATTCCTAGCAACTTTAGCTAAAGCATGTCTGTTGAGTTTGCTCATTTGGAAGGGGGGGCAGGTGATTCGACCTGGAAAAGATACATTTATGGAAAAAGGTCAATTGATTGATGCGACTTTAAGCCCTCTGAAAGGTGACCAATCTGATTCTTCTCTACTTGATTTTATGTATTCCAAAAATCCAATCACTGGCTCCCAAGAGCTTCACCTTTCCAACATTTTTCCTGAAAAGGGTGGACGACCACTTCCTATGAAAAACCCTCATGATGAGTCAGTTCAGACACGTCTTCAAAGTATCATTAACAAGGTTTCTAAGCATGCACAACGTCCCTTAGATCGATTCCCTTACGTAGGGGTTGTTGTGAATTCAACCAACACAGGTGCTAGAAGCTTGAGTAGAGGGAAGCTGAGTTTTGATAGAAATTTAATCGAAATGATTGATAATTTTGATCTCTCGGAATGGCCCGGGTTGAAACCAGATGACCTTCTTGCTTATATTGTGAGCCATGAAGTAGCTCACTCTGCAATTGGTCATGCCAGCCAAAAATATTGGAATGGTAAGGTACACACGCTGCTATCTTTTGTAACATCCCTTATGTTTTATGATCCGATCCCGGCCATTTTGTTGAATCCTATTCAATGGCTTTTTTTTAGCACTCGTGAAAGCCATAGATGTGAATTTGAGGCTGATAAGTATGCCATTAAATTTATGTATGAGGCAGGGTATGACATAAGAGGAAGCCTTGCTACTATAAAGCTAATGGATAAAATAAAGGACGATATGATAGGAAAAGAAGAATTGTTGAAAGAGTGTAAAAAAGTAAAAAACTTAATTGCTTTTGTTGAATGGGCGATCTCCTGGACCAAGTGGCTTGCCGTCACTCTAACTTTTACCCATCCCCCTTTAAACGAGCGTTTTGAGATGAATCAAAAGACTGTAAATTCTATTTTCTCCCATCATCAGTGTAACAATCCACATGCTTTATTTCCCGATACATCCATGGGGACTATCTTGAACTGAAAAATCATCGTCTAAATGATTTTTTTTCTTCTTAGCCCGAGGAAATCAAAGAGGGTGAATTTCGTGGTCTTTAAGAGAAGAAGCATTGATATTTAGGTCGGTTGCAATTAAGGGTAAGATATCTACAACGGAAGGAGACCAGCTAAGTCCTTTTTTGTAAACGAGCTGAGATGCTAAAAAGCAAGCAACCATTGCTTTTTTGTGTCCACTTGGGAGATTTTCAATCACCCGGTCTCGATATTTTGTTGCTAGAAGAGGAGGACAAATGCTCAAAAAAGCTTTAACTAAGGGATCATTGGGTTGAGTTGGAAGGGGCGTTGTTTCAAAGAAATCTAGGAGCTCATCGGTATAAGCATTGATCCGTTTTGAAATTTCATCTGAAATGTCACTTAAGTATTTTTTTGTTTTTAAATGAGTTTTTAGAAGAAGCTCCCCTTCATAGAGGGATTTTTGTCTGATAATAGATAAAATTTGTTTCATCAAAGTCTCTTTTTCATTCAAAAATTCCTCTTCTGTTAAAATGAGTCCTGCTAAAATTTCCATTGATGAACAGATCACGCCTCCTTTATTGGCGGAGCTATCTTTAATGATTAAAACCCCTAAACTTTCAAGAGTTTTTCTTGCCCCTGAAGTTAAATAGAGATTGGCTCCTTCGATAATCGCACGAGAAGTAGGGACACCTTCCTCATCTAAAAAATCGGTATAATTTTTTTCATGAAGAGTCCGAGGACGACCACCTGCAGGAATAAAGATATCTGTTTTGACTTGGTGCAGGTTATGGCGGAAGAGATAGTTCATCTCATTTCCAGAAAGATATTTTTCTAAGAGTTTTCCTTCTTCTTTGGACCAGCAAAGCGTTTTAGTTGTATAAGTACTTTCTTTTTTTTTGGTTTGGAGATCGAGTAAAAACCCACCGTTATGGAGTTCTTTAGGGGGATAGGAAGCAATGGGTTTGACTTCATAGAAAAGTTGAACTAAAACAGAGAGATTGAGTCCTTCTGGATCAAAAATCGTTCCCGAAATATCGGTAATAGCCAAGAGTTTTGCTGTGTTTGGGAAAAAACGATGCAAATTAAGGATTTGATTACCGGCCACATCTCCATCTGGTCCTCCAGATATTTTAATGGTAAAGGGATCTTTTTGAGAATCAATTCTTAAGTATTTAAGAACTGTTTCCATATAAACATTGACCCCAAAGGAAGTGACCCCATATTGCTTATGATTGATTCCATAGGTAGGTTTGCTCGATATAAAAGCAATCCCTGGCTTATAGAAACGTTGTTTACTACAATTGGCAATCCATTCGATCATTTCGTTATGCATATTTTCATCAGGACCCAAATAGATATATTCAGGATTTTTCCAATAGTCGATCACATTTTTTGCTCTTAGATTTCCTTTTTCATCACAATTGATAATAGAAAGAAGATTTGAAACAAAGGCTCTTTGTGTTTGATAGAGATATTGCAGTTTTTGCTCTTTTTTAAACTGCTTGAGAATTTGATGGATTTCTTGAGCTGGGCGATTTTCTTTTTTAAGCTCTTTGGCATAGATTTCAGCTTCTGAAAGAAGCCTTTCATACGGCTCTAGAAAAATGACTGCTTTAGCCCCCCCTTCAGGGATATCTTTATTTTTTTTCTGCTGGGTATATGCCAAATTATAACACTCATAGAACACAAAATTTCTCTCTGAAAGCATCTGTTCAAAGCGTTGGGGAAAGACGGTACGAAGGCCTCCTCGTGCTAAGTCTTTAAAGCGGATATGAAAACCGATAAAATACATACCTTGAACAAAAATAATCGCATAGGGAAGTTCGGGGAATTTGCTTTTCCGATCATAAGGAACAAGATCAAGATAATTTGGATCTAGACGAAAACAAAAAGCACTTTTATTGTTTCTAAAAAAGTTGGTTTTTAAAGTATACTCAATAAAGTAGATGGCTTGCTTGAGAATGTTTTTGTGTCTGATGTCATTGAGGTCATTTCCCGTATCGAGATGATCAATGTGTATAAAAATATTTTCTTTTTCTTTTTTATAGGATTCAAGATTTTGATTTTCAGGGTCAAATTTAAGCTGAAAAAGTTTGATAATTTGAGTGGTTAATTCCACATGGCGACAAAGGCCCTCTTCAACAGAACTATAGCTGTACTGATTGGGATCTCCATTGACAAGGGTTTGATGGACAAAACTGATCATGGTTCGGATTAAATTTCCCTCATTTCCACTGACAAGATTTGAATCAATAAAGTTTTTTTCGACTAGATCTCCATCAGGAAAATATTTAAGAGTGACAAGTTCTCTTAAAAAATCTTTTATATTCGCCTCTTTCCATGCTGCTTTTCCCTGAATGCCATGCAGTCCAAGAGACATGATGAGGATACTATTTTTCCCGTAGGGTTGAATATAAGAAGCGCTGCAATACATCATTTTAAGATGGTGGCGAAAAATGGTTTTTGAGAGTCGAAATAAAAAACGGTGTTTGGGTGCATTGCGCCAGGCAAATACGATTTGAACAGAAGGGATTTTCTTTTCATTTTCATCCCAATTTTCGTTAAAGCGGATTTCGTATTGGCAATGATCTCGCTTTGTTGCACGCAAAAACATTGATAAGGCGTAGATCAGACGTTCTTTATTGAGAGAACGAAAAAAATGGTTGTCCATTTCAAGAACAAGATCTCGGAATTCAGGAAACGTGATTTCAGGATCGGTTTGCTTCAATCTGCTAAAAATTTCTTCTTGATCTTCAGAAGAGATGAGTGTATCGAAATTTTTCTCCTTTTTCTTTTCTTCATAGGAAGAAAGATGGATCACAGCAATCCGAAGCCGTTTTTTGAGATTTGGAAAGGGAGGAGGTTCATTAGAGGCAAAGGTCTGATAATTTCGGATTGCAAAAAGATGGAAAGGCTTTAAAATCAACAAGTCAACATTGGGACTATCTAAAATCAAAACAAAAGCTCGATCTTTAAGCTGGATTTGGCAGAAATAATCTTGCAGAGGAAATCCCATTAAATAATGGGTAATCAAAGTCAACTGATCGGGATTGATTTCATCAAAAAATCCATCGGGCATATGATTGCGTAGCCAGTTATAGTGTTTTGAAAATTGTTTGGTTTCAAAACGGATTGCATGATCATAAGACGAAGCATCTTCTGCTTTAGGCCTTTTCATCTAACTCACTCATAAAAAAAAACATCGGTACTCAGCTGGGCAGATCCCTTCCACCCCCTAGCTTCAACATAGTGATTTAACTATTTTTTTAAAAGGCGTAGACTATTAAGTCCCACAAGAACGGTTCCCCCTTCATGAAGAAGGACAGCAAGCCAAAGGGGAATCCACCCTAGAAGGGCAGGTATGACTGCAAGGCAAATGATGCTTAAGGCAAGGAAAAGATTTTGATGTACAATGCGAATTGTTTTTTTTGCTTTAGTTAAAAGCCAACTTAGAAGGGTCAAGTCATCTTGTAGAAAGACAATATCAGAAGCATCGATAGCACTTGTACTTCCAATTTTTCCCATCGATATTCCAACTGTTGCTCGAGCAAGAGAGGGAGCATCATTCATACCATCTCCAATCATTGCAAGGTCTTCCTCCTTGGAGAGTGAAGAAATTATTTTCAACTTTTCTTCTGGAAGTAGCTGAGAAAAAAAATGCTTGATTCCAATAGCTTTTGCAACTTTAGAAGCACTGAGCTTATGATCACCTGTCAACATGACGATTTTTAATTGATGGATTTTTTGAAGGTTTTTAATTGTAGACCCAATATTGGGACGCAATTTATCTTTAAAATAAAAAGCAAAAAGGTGATTTTGAACGAGTAAAAAGGAGAGTGCCTCCTCTTCTTCTTTTGTAATTTCTGTAAGATGGAGTCTATTTTTGGATTTTTTTTCGATAAAATGCGCATTGCCAATATAGGCCATTTCATTTTCTACTAGACCTTCAAGTCCAAATCCAGGGATCACTTTAAGATTTTTTACTTTAAGTAAAGGAAGTTTTTTTTCTTCTCCATAAGATGTAATGGCTTCAGCAATAGGATGTTTGGCATGTCTTTCTAAAGAAAAAGCAATTTGAATGGCTCGGCTTAAATCGCCTCCTTCACTCCCTTTCAAGGGAAGGATTTTTTCACACTTGAGCTTTCCTGTTGTTAAAGTGCCTGTTTTATCAAAAACCACTGTTTTACATCTTGCGAAGGCATCTAGAGTGATGCCTCCTTTAAGTAAAATCCCTTTGCGTGCACAAGAACTCATTGCACTGAGATAAGCAGTAGGAGTTGCAATGATAAGAGCACAAGGAGAGGCAGCAATGAGAAAAGTTAAGGCGCGGTAAATCGATCCATGCATCCCAAAAAAAGGAAGAGAAAACAAAAAAGGCAAAAAGAGAGCAAATAAACCAAAAAGAGAAATGATCGTCAAAGCATAAAAACGTCCAAACCGGTCTAAAAAACGTTGCACTTTAGGCTTCATTTCTTGAGCTTCTTCAATGAGTTGAATCATTTTAGAAAGAGTGGATTCACTTCTTTTTTTTAAGACTTTAATCGTGAGTGTGCCATCTAAATTGCGGCTTCCTGCTTGAATTTCATTGCCTGCTTTTTTAGAAACCGGGACACTTTCTCCTGTTAAATGAATGAGATTGACAAATGAGTGTCCCTCAATGACAATTCCATCTAGGGGAACGATTTCGCCTGCTTTGATTAAAATGTGAGTTTTAACGGAAATGTCGCGTACCGATTTTTGAAAAAGAACTCCTCCTTCTCCAATCACTGTAGCCATATGAGGAGAAAGTTCACTTAAGCGATTTAAGGCCCCTTTTGCTTTTTTTGAGACCATCTCTTCCATAGCTCCAGAAAAAGCAAATAAAACAAGAAGAAGTCCTCCTTCTAATTGACTTCCGATTAAAAAAGATAAAAAAGCCGCAAGTGTCATCAAAACATCGATGTTAACGTCTAAATTTTTAAGGTCTTCGATCGTATTTAAAACGGCAGGTGTTCCAGAAAAAAAATAGACAAAGATCAGAAAAAAATAGGAAAGGGAAAGATGAAAAAAAGAAAAGATAAAGGAAAGTAAAAGAAAAAAAGCGGCAATTAAAGAGCTTTTTAAGGCTAAATGGTGGGCCCATTTACGCGAATTTTTTTCTAAAAAAGGGCTGATACTCTCTTCTTTACCCGAAGAGAAAAATTCATCAAAAATATAAGAAGTCATAAAGCCCATCTCGTCATGAAATAGAGGGCCAAAATGGCAAGAGTCCCTATTGCAAAATTCCAAACAAGGGCTTTTATGAGTTCGTTTCCTTCTCGTTTTGCAAAGATAAGCGTTGCACTTAAAAAAAGAAAAAGAAGAAAAAGGACCACCCCTATTGTTTTTCCAATCCAGGCAAAAAAAAGGGTTCCTGAGATTACAATCAATCCGCCAAAGAATGCCCCTAGAGCTTGTTTGAGTGGATGTTCATAAGATTCAAGGGTTAACCCAAGTTCTTCTTCTAGCATCACTTGAAGGAGACGATTATCATCGGCACTTAAAACATCAACTACTTGATCGAGGAGGGGGGAAGAAAATCCCTTTTGAACATACATCGCTGCGAGTTCTTCTTTTTCTTGTGCATGATGGTGTTCGATTTCCCATCGCTCTTGTTCGATTAAACGATGAAGCCTTTCAAGACGAGCCCAACCTAAAAGAGCTGAGCGCCCTGCCTTCCAAATTAAAAAACTGATGGAAAAAAAGATTAGAAAGAAAAGAGGAGATGAAACTTCAAAGAAGATTAAAAGCAGATAAAAGCTCAAATAAATCAAAGCAGAGTCTTTGATAGTATCGGCAGCTGCAGCAAAATAGCCGGGGGCTTCTGTTCCATGCATTTCAGTGGTTGCTTTTGACCCTTTTTTGCGTGCCTCTTTAAGATGCTGAAAAGCGTTTTTCCCTTTAAAATGATTCCAATTCATTTTTAAGATCTTATCCCAATTTCAATGATTAAGTTCATAAATTTTTTATCATCTGTTCATTTCAAATGGGGAGTTTCAAATGCAAACCCTCAGATGGTTTGTGCTATGTTTTTACCCTCTTTTAGCATGAACACATCTACTTTTACACCTTTGGTGCTTCATCTTATCTCTCAATTCTTACCGAATTGTTGGTGTGACATAGATGGCTAAGTTTCATTGCAGTTTCCATACGACCTCTTTAAAGGAGCTCTTTTGGAAATGATTATAAGCATTTTTGATGAAATGCAATTCAAGCTCTTTTATTTTTGTCTTTTGGTAAGTTTAACAGTTGCCGTTCATTTTATCATTCAAAAAAGCGAGCCTTTTGCAAAACTCTAAAAAAGCTTCCTTTTTTCTGAGAAAAAACTGAATGACTGAAAACTTATCCTGTATCATTTTCCTACTTACAAAAAAAACGAATCATACAGGAAAATTCATGAAATTTAAAACACTGATATCACATGGCCTTCATCAAATTCAACGCACTTTTTTCCTAGATCTTCAATGAATCGGTCATATTTCAAGAGATGCAACTGCAATTGAGGCGAGAGAAAGAGCTAGAAAGCATGTGAAAAGGAAAATCCCGGCCAAAAAAATGCCAAGAAATTTCTGAATGGATAAATTCCCATATTCCTTGAATCCCAGAAGAGACAGTGAGCTCTTTAGGTTGGAAACCTCCAGACAGAAGCCCTACGTTATGAAAATCGCACAGTTGCTAAAAGAGCAAATGCTTGCCTAAAAGATGAGTTTGGTGCACGCAATATTAGAGTTCGAGGATCGACTAAGGTATTTTGTCATTTAGCAATGGGTCTGCTTGTTTTAAGTGCAGATCAATTGATACGACGACTCACTGAGTAAGTGCTTTAAATGCTACAGGCTTCTAAAAAGAGGATGCAAGAACGCTCCCTCTTGCCTAAAATAAGGACAAAATTAAGTATAGAAAATTTTAATTTTTATAAGGAAAAAGTCCTTTTCAAAATTTATCATTAAAATTTTTAGAGACATAAAGAATAAAATCTACTTTCTGCCAAATGTCATATGTTTTGTAAAAGGCTCAAGCTTAAATGTTT
>JANQJX010000128.1 GCA_028281425.1 Simkania sp. | reverse complement strand
CCTTTCATTGTCATTGCCACCCCAGTTTGTCTTGCCTTTTCTATGCAACGGGTCAAAAAATCTTTAACTTTAGGATATTTTTCAAAATATGTTTTAATAAAAAGAGAAGCCTCTTTCACTTCTATACCCAGTTCTTGAGACAACCCAAACGCTTGTTGTCCATAAATTATCCCAAAGTTTACAGCTTTTGCTTGAAAACGCATCTTTTTTGTCACTTGACTTAAAGGAACATTAAAAACCGTTGCCGCAGTTGCTGCATGGATGTCTTTATCTTGCTGAAAAGCCTCAATCAATTTGGGATCCTGGCTCATATGAGCTAAAAGACGTAGTTCAATTTGAGAATAGTCAGCAGACAAAAAGCTCCATCCCTTTTTATTTAAACAAAAGGCTTCACGAATTTTTTTTCCTTCTGATGAGCGGATTGGAATATTTTGCAAATTAGGATTTTGACACGAAAGCCTCCCTGTTGCAGTCACAGTTTGCATAAATGTGCAATGAATACGTCCTGTTTTGCGGTTGATTTGCTTTGGAAGGGCATCGGCATAAGTGGAGCGAATCTTTTCTAAAGCACGATATTCGAGAATGAGAGGAATTATGGGGTGCTTTTTTTTAAAGCTTTCTAAAACATCAGCACGTGTTGTCTGTTTTTTTTGATTTGTTTTAATTTTAAGTTTATGAAAGAGAATCTCTGCTAATTGCTTAGGTGATTTGATATTGAAAGAGCTTCCTGCCAAATCAAAAATCTTCTTTTCAATTTGGAGAAGTTTTTGGATGAGATCGGCTGACAGAGTTTTGAGTTTTAGGCAGTCGACAAACATCCCAAAACGTTCCATTGCAACGAGAACAGGGATCAGGGGAAGCTCGATTTCATAGAGAATGGCTTCTAAATGAGCTTTTTTAATTTCGGGCTCAAAAGCACGTTCAAGACGGTAGGTGTAATCGACATCTTCACAACAATAAAGGCCAACTTTTTGAATAGGAATCTCAGCCATCGATTTTTGATTTTTTCCGCTTCCAATCAATTCTTTAATAGGCGTTTTAACCTTGCCAAATTTCTCTAAAGAAAGGAGATCAAGACCATGACGGTTATTTTGAGGATTGAGAAGATAAGAAGCGATCATCGTATCAAAACAAATTGTTTTTATTTCTATTCCATGATTGAGCAGAATATGCAAATCATATTTGATATTGTGTCCAAAAAACCCAATTTCTTGATTTTCAAATAAAGGCCTTATTTTTTTTAAGACAAGATCGAGACCAAGTTTTCCGTTAGTGGGAACATAATAAGCATGGTTTTTTTTATAGCAAAACCCTATCCCAACCAAACATGCATCGATAGGATTCAATTCTGTTGTTTCTGTATCAATGGCAATTGTTTTTTGCTTAGAAAGGGCATCAATCATTTGATCTAAAGAAGCAATCTCATCAATGATTTCATACTTAGGGGAATGACTCTCTTCTTTTTTAGATGTTTTTTCTTCTGAAGAAGAGGAAAGTTCTTTGAGAAGGGTCGAGAAATTCATCTCTCTATAAAAAGAGGCTAATTCATCTAAATGAGGCTTTTTGATTTCAAAAAAAAGCTCATCTTTTGGAAAAGGAATATCTAAAACCAATTGGGCAAGCTTTTGACTGAGGTGGATCTCTTTGATATGAAGTCGGATTTTTTCTGCCTGCTTTTGGTTATCCATATGGTCTAAATTTTTAAGTAAATGAGCTATGGTTTGATATTTTTTGAGCAAATTTCTTGTAGTTTTTGGACCAAAACCAGGAATTCCTGGAATATTATCAGCGGCATCTCCCATAATGGAGAGGTAATCCACAATTTGACTTGGTTTAACACCATAAATTTCCTCCACTTTTTTTTGATCAATGAGCAAATTGTTTTTATGAGTATTCATCATGAAAACCTGATCTGAAATGAGCTGACAGAGATCTTTATCGTTTGAACAGATGAAAACATCCACTTTTTTTGCCTCTGCCCATTTCGCAATCGATCCAATCACATCATCTGCTTCAATTCCTTTTTCAAAAAGAAAGGGAATCCCTGCACATTGACAATAATGAAGCGCATAACCCAGTTGAGTGACAAGATCCTCAGGCATTTTAGTGCGATGACTTTTATAATCGGCATAGATCTTTTCGCGAGACTGTTTATTATTGGGACCATCAAAAACAGCTATGAGATGTTTAGGATGAAAGTCTTTGATGACTTTTTGAAGAGACCGAATAAAGCCATAAAGAGCATTTGTTGAATCTCCCCGCTTATTTGTCATATTTCGAATAGCATAATAAGAGCGAAAGAGAAAAGAGACGGCATCAATAAGATAAAGTGCTTTCATTTTGCCTTTTTTAATACAAAGCTGGTAAGTAGAGGTAGAGTGGATGATTGATCCATTCCACTTTATAATCGGGGATCAGTCCAATTTCATGTTTGATTTTTCCTGAGAAAAGAGGGGACTTTCCTTCAACCAGATCTTGTAATATAGGATAAGAGATTTTAAGTTCAATGACTTGATAATCTTCTTCAATACCGGCGACTTTCACCAATTCTTTTAAGGTTTCATAATACGAAGCGTTTCCATTATCAATATAACCAATTTGCTTGGCTTGAAAGGGATCAAAAACATTGGCCCCATATTCATTGATAAGCTTATTTTTGTTAATTCGAGGTCTATTTTTAGTCACAATAGAAATAAAGCGCTTGTAGTCATAGTCAATGATATCGTTTAAAGGAGCATCTTCATTTGCTTTCCAAGGACGGAAAGGACTGAGGATATCTTTGTCTTTTCCTCTTGTCAGTGTCATCTGTTCAATTCCCATTTTTTCCATCAGCTTATAGATGTTAAAGTTAGGACCTAAAATCACTCCAACAGATCCAATAATCCCTACAGGATTAGATAAAATTTTATCGGCTGCACAAGCAATATACATTCCCCCTGAAGCACAAAGACCATCGACATATGCATAGATAGGAACTTTATATTTTTCCTTATACTCCATGAGACTCATATAGATATTATTTGCATCTATGACTGTTCCACCTGGAGTATTGATATGGAGCAAAATAGCTTTCACCCTTTCTTTTTTTAAAAGGCCTTCTCTAGAAGCTAAAAGTTTTGTTTTGATGTTTTTGCTATTTAGTTCACGAGATCCAATGATTCCATGAATATTAAGGCGTAAAACCATAGGAGTTGTATGAGGAAGAATGGTACGCTTTCCTTTCTCATCTTCTATAATGTGAATGGTGGGTTTATCAGGTTCGAAAATCAGTTTGGAAGAAGATTGAAAAAATATTGCAAGGGAGATCACCACAACTACAATCCCAATCATGCCTGCAATCGCATTGCAAAAACTACGAAAAGCAGATACAAAAATAGATTCACGACTCACATTCATAAAAAACAAACCTTTTGCTAAAACAGCACTAAGCTTAAATTGTAAAAAAGATTTTTTTTTCTATCAAGAAACGATTGAAGTCTAACCCGTATCTGTCACAAGATCAAGAAAAAAGGTGACGTCAGTTAGCTCAAATAGGATGGCTCAAAATTTGAATTTTCTGGTTTTTAAAAGGAAATGTCTAAGCCCACGCTTTCTTCTTTTTTCTGTTGCAGCAGATCTTTTGCTTTTTCTTCATTTACTTGGCAATCTACAATGGCAGTGATACAACTATCTGACCAAACATTCAATGCTGTTTCTACCATATCAAATAGAGAATAAAGAGGGAGAATCATTCCCATTAAATTCAAAGGAACATCCATCCCAATAAGAAGTGCGCTGGTTAGAAAAAAACAGCCCATAGGAACTCCTGCATTTCCAATAGCAGCAATAGAAGCTACAAAAATAAGTCCAAATAATTCTAGAGCACTAAATAAAAGGCCATGGCTTGTAGAAACAAATAAAAAGGTGATTAAAATAAAAGCAGCACATCCGTTCATATTGATAATCGAACAGAGAGGAAAACTAAAATTTGCTGTTTTTTCAGAAATATTTAGGCGTTGCTTTGCAGCCTTTAGGGTCAGAGGCAAAGCAGCAGTTGAAGACTTTGAAAAAAAAGCTATACTCAGAGCTGGCATCATCCCTTTTGCAATCTTTAAAGGAGAGAGTTGTTTCCATTTAAGGACCAGAGGAAGAACAATCAAGCCTTGAACAGCATTGGCTCCAAGAATACAGAGACTGTATAAAAGGAAATTGTTTAAATTTTCTCTTTGATGAGAAATATTTTTAAAGAATTGGAAAGAAAATGCAAGAATACCAATTGGCATTAAGGTGATGATCCAAGATGTGATTTTTAATACAGTTTCAAAAAGGGCATGAAAAAAATCCCTTAAAAGAACTCCTTGCTTTTTAGGAAGATGGGAGATAGCAACGCTAAAAAGAATCGCAATAAAAACTGCTGCAATCACATTATGCTCTAAGAAAGGTTCTAAAAAATTTGAAGGAACCAGTTTGAGAAGAGTCCTAAGATAGGTTCCTTTTGGAGTTGAACTAAAAATAACATTTTCTATTCCTCCTTCTTCAGGCTTAAAAATCAGAAAGAGTATCAGTCAAATTGAGGCAGCAATGAAGGTTGTAGCTATGGTATATTTTAAAATTTTTTTAATTAAAAATTTTGCTTCTTGAAGACTTTGCAATTGACTTGCTGTCGAAACAATTGCCAAAAAAATCATAGGAACACTTAGGAAACGAAGCCCTTTTAAAAAAAGATCTGAGATTCCTTTGAAAAAACCCTCTAAAAAAGAAAGCTGAAATAATCCCGCAGCCGATCCCAATAAAAAGGCAATAAGAGTTAAGAGATTTAAAAGGGCTGGTTTTTTCATAAAAATCCTGAATGTCACCTGTGCTATCGTTTGAGTCCTGCATAAATGGGAGCGAGATTTTTGGAGTCAAAGCGCATAGACAGCGCTATTATTTTAAAACCACTCTGTGCTTTGAACCCAAAAAGACTGTTTATTCATATAGATGATAAAATGAATAAACGTTTTAAGCTATTCTTTTTTCAATCCCTCGGAATGCACTCTATTTCACGTCAGCTATTTAGAATTGACATATCTACTTCACTTCGCAATTTCAGCACTTCATCTCGTATGGGACTGCTGACCCCTATCTCTCTAGATTAGATAGAAAATAGAGAATCATATAAATCGAATAGAAGGAGCGAGAATCAATACCTTCGAATCTATAGCATCATCTTAGCTATTGGTTGGTGCGATGTTTTGAAAATTGGATCAGTTCAATGAATGCAAGTAAACCAAGGAAGACAAAAAGGTAATAAATAAAACCAGGAATAGGAAGTTTTAAAACAAGAAGAATCAGAAGGCTAAATTGAGCTGCAGTCGTGACTTTTCCCCAAAGAATCGCCTTTAAATGAAAGGTTTTCCATGTTTTTGTAAAGCCTAAATAGAGAATGAAAAGAAAAAGAAAAAAATCTCGCATTAGCAAAGCGACTGCTTGCCAAACAAAAATTTGAGACTCATAAATCAAGGCACCAAGAACAACATAAACAAAAAATTTATCCATAATAGGATCTAAAAAAGCCCCTAGACGCGAAGTATAACGATAACGCCTAGCTAGATAGCCATCGATAGAATCAGTGATCATTGCAAGCAAGATCACCAAAATACGTAAGTAAGTATTTTCGATAATAAATAAAAGTGCAAGAGGAGCCCGCAAAAGGGAGATACCGTTAGGGGGATTTAGCATGCTTATTTTGGCTTAACCTTTTATTTTCGCATTCAAGAATTTTTATTCTTACGTTTTTTATAACAAATCACCCCAATTACCGTCACACTGAAAGCTGAAAATATGCTAAGATTTATAATTTTGAAATGGTTTAAAAGAATCTGATAGTTAACTCCTAAGGTATAAAAGGAGTAAAAACAAGTTGCGGACCAGATAAAACATGCAATACAATCTCTAAGGGCAAATTTTCTAAAATTGGAGTGACTCATGCCCGTTGTCATAAAAATACAATTGCGAATTCCAAAAGGGATAAAGCGTCCAAAAAGCAAAGTAAAGAAGCCATGTTTATCATAAAATAGATTTATTTTTTTTAGCCTTTCTTGAGTTAAGATTTTTGAGAACCAGCGAAACTTAAACAGTTTATTCCCAATGGTTCTGCCCAACCAATAAGCAATCCACGCAGAGAAATAAGCTCCAACAAAAATACTCAGATAAAGAGTTATGGTTTGCTCTGTAAGGGTTGTTGCTGCTAGAAAAGCACTCACAATCATAATCACATCAATACTAATCGGAAAATTAAAACCGGCAAGCAAAATGAGTCCAAAAGTGATCCAAGGTGCATAAGAGCGATTTTCCATGATAAAGTTTAACATTTGTTCCATAAAGCTTATTATCTCACAGAAGAAAAAAAAACAGAATAGTCAAGAAATTTTATATATTATTAAATATATACATAATAAATGAACCTATACCAATTTCACTTATTAAATCCACAAATGAATCTTTAGATTTTTCTGTTGTTTTTTGATTTCACCCTCTTTGATATGTCAATCGTGACGATTGTTCTTGATAACATGCTTCATATAAAGATTTCTCGATTGATACTCACAAGTGACTTAGGAGTTTGGATGCCATACAAGCTAAACTTTGAGCATTTCAAGTAGATTTCCATAAAAGTTTTACATGTTAACCACTCTTGTGACTCGTTTTAAAGTAAGTATGCCAAAATTCCATCTCTTAAGTTGTATAATAAATGAAAACTGTTATAATAAGGGGCAAGTATGAATTCCTTGTGCGAGGCTTAGCTTCACCGATGTTCAATTTCTTTTTAAGGCGAGGGTAGTCGTGCAATCTCAGCAGCTAGTTTTTCAACAGTCTAGAAATCTATCTGCCCAAATCTCTTATTTGATCCATTTCTGTAAGCAAAACTTTTTTTTATCAATAAAACCCTTAAACCCTCTTAAACCCAAGCATAGGTATGTCTTCTTTGACTGATAAAGAGTTTGGTCGTTTCCGCTCATTTATCTGGCCTATTCATCGTTGTGAAATCAAAAAATTTTTACCTCTCTTAATCATTTACGCTTTGATTTGTTTCAATTATAGTATTCTTAAAGCGGCTAAAGATGCCATTGTTATCACAGCCCCCGGATCTGGAGCCGAAGCGCTTCCTTTTATCAAAATTGCTGTGATTCTTCCAATGGCCCTTTTAGTCACCTTTCTTTTTACTCGTCTCTTCAATCGGTTTTCACAGGAAAATCTTTTTTATATCATGATAGGAAGTTTCCTCCTATTTTTTATCCTCTTTGCCCTTGTCATTTATCCTCTTCGAGATTTTATTCATCCCCATAGTTTTGCCGATCGACTTGAGGCTCATCTTCCTAAGGGATTCCATGGAATGATTTCAATCATACGCAACTGGTCTTATACTCTTTTTTATGTAATGTCAGAATTATGGGGAACAGCTATCATGACCGTTTTATTTTGGGGCTTTACAAATGAGATCACAACGGTTAAGGATGCTAAGCGCTATTATGGAATTTTAGGTATTGGAGCGAACATCGCCACCATTTTCTCCGGACAAATCGCCATTTTTGTTTCATTAAAAACATTTGATCTTTCTTTTATCTTTGGAGAAGATCGTTGGGGGCAATCTCTTGGTTTGATCACCTCCTTTGTTGTTTTGTCAGGGCTTCTTTCAATAGCGCTTTTTAAGTGGTATCATCTTAAAGTGATTGATAAAGATCCCAATATGAAAAAAATCCAAATTAACCATTCAAAACAAAAAAAAGCTTTTAAAATGGGGATGCGTAAAAATTTTGCATACCTTGCCAAGTCCAAATATCTTCTTTATGTTGCTATTCTCGTGCTTGGATTTAATATCGCCCTTAACATGGTTGAAATCATTTGGAAAGATCAAATTAAAACTCTCTATTCCAATCCTAATGACTACAGCGCTTTTATGGGGAAGGTGCTCATGTTAATTGGGTTTCTTTCTACATTTATTGCACTTTTTTTCTGTAGCAATATGATTCGACGTCTTGGATGGACCCTAAGTGCTCTTGTGACCCCTTTGATACTCTTTATTTCAGGCGTTTTCTTTTTTATCTTTGTATTATTCAGAGAAAGTTCACTTCTTGTAAAGTGGACAGCTATTTTTGGAATGACTCCCCTTACTATGGCCGTCTTATTTGGAACAATTCAAAATGTTTTTACACGTTCTTGTAAATACACTCTTTTTGATACAACAAAAGAAATCGCATTTATTCCTCTTAATGCTGAATCAAAATTCAAAGGGAAAGCAGCCATTGATGGAGTGGGATCTCGTCTTGGTAAATCGGGAGGCTCTATCATTCATGGAGGGCTTCTTATGATGTTTGGGTCTATTTCGATGAGTACTCCCTATGTCGGACTGATTCTACTCATCATCATTTTAGGGTGGATTGGTGCTGTTCAATCTTTAGGACATCAATTTAATGAATTAACAGCCAAGCAGAAAAAACTAGATATCAAAGAAGAGGATAAGCAAATAGCTGGAAATAAAAAACCACTTTTTAAAACGACTTAAAATTTTAATGGAAATTTATGGGTAAGAACTTCAATATAGAGCTCTCAGGCGCCTTTTTGCTGCTGCTTAATGGATTCCACGCACAATAGACAAGGAACGCCCCTCCTACAGAGCCGGCAAAATAGCCCTGACTCCAAAGAACTTTTTTCCAGTAAATTTTAGAGAAAGACTCTG
>JANQJX010000119.1 GCA_028281425.1 Simkania sp. | reverse complement strand
CTCCAACGCACCTTCTATCATCTCTTTCATGATCTTTTTAAATAGACCATTTCCCCCTGTCAAATCTGCTACAGTTTTACATTTTTTTAGCTCTTCATTTACATCTATCATTGTAATTGCTCCTTCTTTGTCTTGCCTTTTTTACTGGCTCGGTTTGCTTTTTCTTTCAAAAGAAAAGTTTTATTTCCTTTTTTCCTTTTTTAGCAATTACACAGTTCATTCAACAGACTCCATTACTCGACTCAATCAAAGATTAGATACCAATCACGGGTTATATTAAAAAAAATGATTGTTCTTCTTCTATCTGTAGATGTAAAATCTCAATTTAGGTAAAATGGTCTTCTTATAAAACATTTTGATCTTTTTTGTTTTAGACGACAATTTTAAATTTTAAGAATGCAAGATGTTTTTAAAGTTCTTTTTACCCATGAACCCCATACATAAAATGCGTTTGATCTATTCTTGTTTTTTCAGATTTGTACATCCAAGGAAAACAATATGATATTCTCGTTTATTAAGAAGGTTTTTGGAACTGCGCAAGGACGGCAGCTCAAAAAATTTCAAAAAATCGTCAA
Organism: Simkania sp.; assembly: GCA_028281425.1. Lineage (GTDB taxonomy): Bacteria > Chlamydiota > Chlamydiia > Chlamydiales > Simkaniaceae > JANQJX01. Next base: position 5,903 of record JANQJX010000119.1, on the reverse strand, counting down.
GCAAATCAATGTTATCGAAGAAGAGTATCAATCCTTTTCCGAAGAAAAACTTAAAGCCACTGTGACAGAACTTAAAAAAGAGCTTTCTAAAGGAAAAACTTTAGATGAGATTCTTCCTTCTGCTTATGCTCTTATCAAAAATGTTTGCAGACGCTTAATTGGAAAAGAGATTTATGTCTCAGGTTACAATCAAAAATGGGATATGATTCCCTATGATGTTCAAATTCTAGGTGCGATTGCAATGCATCATGGAGCTATTGCTGAGATGCAAACAGGAGAAGGGAAAACACTCACCGCATCGATGCCTCTTTTTCTCAATGCTTTGACAGAAAAACCTGTACATCTCGTGACTGTAAATGATTACTTGGCAAAGCGGGATTGTGAATGGGTTGGGACAATTTTTCGCTATTTAGGACTTAAAGTTGCTGCTTTGACCAATGAGACTTCTCCTGATGATAGAAAAAAGATTTATGCTGCGGATATCGTTTATGGGACGGCTTCTGAATTTGGATTTGATTATTTAAGAGACAATTCAATGGCTCATTCGGCAGAAGAACAATGTCAAAGAGGTTTTTACTTTGCTATTATCGATGAAGTAGATTCCATTCTCATCGATGAAGCACGCACTCCTTTAATCATCTCAGGTCCAGCTCCAAACTCTCGCCAAATGTATGATATCTTGAAAACAACTGTTTCTCGTCTTGTATGTTTGCAACGTAATTTTTGCCACAAATTGGCTTCAAAAGCACATAAAACACTCGAAGATTTGGGGCGCCTGGGTGAAGAAGGCCCTTTAGAAAAATTGTCAAAAAAAGATGAAAAAAAAGAGACCCAAGCTTTAAAAGACTTGTGGCTTGTTGGAAAGGGGACTCCTCAAAATAAAATCCTTAAAAGGGTCAAAGAACATCCCGATTTGCGTGCTCGGCTTGAAAAATGGGAAACTTATTTTTATGCCGACCCTAACAAGGAAGAGAGGTATGAAACGCTCTCTAAACTCTATATTATCATCGATGAACGCTCTAGCGATTTTGAACTCACAGATCAAGGGATTCAAGCTTGGTCAGGAGAAAAAAAAGAGGCTAAGAATGATTTTGTAATGCTTGACTTGGGACATGAATATGCCCTTATCGACCAAGATTCAACTCTTAGCAAAGAAGACAAATTAGATAAAAAAATTTCCATTCGCGAAGAAGATAGTCGACGTAAAGAAAGAGCTCATAACCTTCGTCAACTGATGCGGGCTCATCTCTTAATGGAAAAAGATGTCGACTATATTATCGAAAATAAAAAGATTGTCATCATCGATGAGAATACAGGACGTCCTCAGCCTGGACGTCGCTTTTCCGATGGACTTCATCAAGCGATTGAAGCCAAAGAGGGCGTTCCAATCCAACAAGAAACCCAAACCTATGCAACTGTGACATTGCAAAATTATTTCAGGATGTATGACAAACTTGCTGGAATGACGGGAACCGCTATGACAGAAGCACATGAGTTTAAAGAAATTTATAAAATAGATGTGCTTGAAATCCCAACACATCGTCCTTGTATACGGAAAGATTTCGATGATGAAATTTATATGAGCGAGCGAGAAAAATATTATGCAATTATCAAATACATCTTAAAAATTTATGAAAAGGGATGTCCTATCTTAATTGGGACAGAATCGGTTGAAATTTCTGAAAAACTCTCTCGTATTTTAAAGCAAAACAAACTTCCCCATACTGTTCTCAATGCAAAAAATCATGCTAAGGAAGCTGAAATTATTGCTCAAGCAGGCAAAAAGAATGCCATTACCGTTGCTACCAATATGGCTGGAAGAGGAACCGATATCAAGCTCGAAGAAGGAATTGCAGAAAAAGGGGGACTTCATGTTATCGGAACAACACGTCACCAATCAAGGCGTATTGATCGACAACTTATAGGAAGAACTGCCCGTCAAGGAGATCCTGGTTCTTCCAAGTTTTATACCTCTTTTGAAGACTCTTTAATGCGTCTTTTTGCATCACCTAAACTGACCACCTTCTTACAACGATTTCGTCCCCCTGAAGGAGAGCCCATTTCGGCAAACGTTTTAAATCGATCCATAGAAACAGCGCAAAAGCGTGTAGAACAACGTAACTACTCAATACGGAAGCATACCCTCGAATATGATGATGTTATGAACAAACAAAGACGAGAAGTCTATTCTTTTCGTAATGAACTTCTCCATCACGAAGATTTAATCCAACTCGTAAATGAAATTTTAGAAAATATCTGTTCTCAAATTGCTGAAGAATTTTTCGTTTCTCGTTCTATTGAAGGGGGATGGGATTCTAAAGGATATGCAAATTATCTTATGACACATTTTCCCGTCACTTTTGAAGAAGATGCTTTTGAAAGTGATTATCAAGGAATTGAAGAAATTGAAACAAAAGCAGCTAAAAAAATCGTGATGGCTTTGAGTTGTAAACTCGAAATGGAAGCTCAAACAGTGGCAGCTATTCAAGAGCAGTCAGGTCAAGAAATCGATCCTCAACCCATCTTAGAAGGAATTTTGCGTGGGCTCTTAATCAGAAATACCGATCGTTTATGGCAAGAGCATCTTTTATTAATCGATCATTTGCGTACTGAAGTCGGGATGCGTGTCGTAGGGCAAAAAGATCCTCTTCTTGAATTTAAGCAAGAAGCTTTTGTCTTCTTTGATAGATTTAGTAAGGATCTTAAGTTAAAAATTACCCATAGCCTCTTTAACTTTGAGATGGCTCCCCCTCAAAAGAATAAAAATAGCCATTTAGCGCAACTAAAAAAAATGGGGCCTACTCAACCCCATTCGTTTTTTATAAGTGATCCTAAATCAGGACTTTATTTGCCTTCAGCTCCTATCAAAACAAAAAAGTCAAACTAACCAAGAACTAAAAAAATAGGATAAATCAATAGGGACCTTGAAGAGAAGGGTCTGGGACATCAAGAGGGCTGCTGTTACGATATTCTAAAAGTTTTTCTAAAAGATATTGCGTTTTTGACGTGTGACGCATAAGGCGAAAAGCTTCCATAGCAATCATTTTTGCCGTTGGATAAAAATGGTTGGCAAGTGACCAGCTTGTGGGATTGTTGCGGTCTGGATAGGTAATCCGCACAGGAGCTACTTTTAGATCGCTAAAGGACTCTTCTGTAATTGTCGCTATGATTTCAGAAGCAAACCCACATGTTTTCCAATCACAATCAATCACCATAAGGCGCCCTGTTTTACGGACAGATTTTATAATGGTTTCTTTATCAAAGGGTTTGAGTGAGCGTAAGTCGATAATTTCGGGGGAAATATTGTCTTGTTTCAAAATTTCTGCTGCTTTAATGGTTTCTAGAGTCATATAAGAAGAAGAGACCATCGTCATATCTAAGCCTTCTTGAATGGTTTTTGCTTTTCCAATGGGAACTTCGAAAGGTTGTTTAGAAACATTTCCAAAAGTATCGTACAGCCAATGATGCTCTAAGAATAAAGTTGGATTATTGTCTTTAATCGCTGAGAGCAGAAGCCCTTTTGCATCGGAAGGATTTGAGGGCATGACGACTTTAAGACCTGGAATATGGACAAAAAAACTTTGAAGGGATTGAGAATGTTGAGGACCTTGTCCCCAACCACGTCCAATGATAAGACGAATCACAAGAGGAACTTTGAGCATTCCAGCTGAAATGTAGTTCCATTTAGCTGTATTGTTGATGAGTTGATCCAAGGCACGCAAAAAAAAGTCCACACGTTGAAAAACTAAAATAGGACGCATCCCAGCAAGAGCAGTTCCCGTTGCAATTCCGGTTAAAGCATTTTCAGAAAGGGGAATGTCCATGACACGTTTTGGACCAAAAAGTTTCTTAAGCCCGAGGGCAGTGCCATAAATCGCTTTGGGACTGCTAACTCCTTGACCCATAAAATAAATAGTAGGGTCGGAATTCATTGCTTCACAAGTTCCTTCTAAAATAGCTTCTTTAAACTTTAACCGTCTCATTTTCTAATCCACAAAGGCTTTTTCATCATCAAGATCAAAACGAGGAAAGGGACTTTTTTCTGCAAAAGAAAAACTCTCTTCAATTTCGTTATTTATTTTTTCTTCCATTTTTTCAAAATATTTTTCTTCTGAAAAATTTGCATTCAAAACAGCTTCTTGGTAGCGCTTTAAAGGACATCGCGTTTGCCAGTTCATCACTTCTTCATGTTTCCGAAAGCTTAAGTCAATCTTACGGATGCCAACATGTTCACAAAGAAGACAAGTTTGAAATTCAATGAAAACAGGGCCTTTCCCCATTCGAATATATTCAAGACCATTTTGAGCAATCTTATAAACTTCTTCGATATCGTTGCCATCACCACTTAGAGAGTAGATGTCATGAGCCTCTGCAATTTTAAGACGTGAGCGATTTTTGGGTTGACGTTCTTCAAGATGGGAATGAATGGCATAAAAATTATTTTCACAAATAAAAAGGATCGGCAAGTTTTTAAGAGCCGCAAAATTGAGACTTTCGCAAAAAAGACCTTCTTCGGTTGCTGCTTCTCCAAAAAAAACAGAAGAAAGTGCGGATCGGTTTTGCATTTGCATGGCGAAAGCAAAGCCGGTTGCAATTGGAATGCTCCCTCCAGAAATAGGACAGGAACCCTGTAGACCCACGTCTAAGTCAATAAGATGCATCGATCCCCCTCGACCTTTTGTACAGCCATCTTTTTTCCCATAGAGTTCAGCAATCATTTTGTTTAAGCTGCCCCCTTTTGCTAAATAATGAGCATGTGAACGATGATTACTGAATACAGCATCTGTTTGTTTAAGCTGAGAACAAACTCCAACAGCAATGGCTTCTTGCCCAATACTCAAATGAATAGGACAGCGCATTTTTTGCTCTTCATACCGAAGACTGATTGCTTCTTCAACACGTCGAATGCGGAGCATCTTGTAAAAGAGGGATTTTTTGAGATCAAAATTTAAACTTTCACTCATTGCGGTTACCTAATACATACATTTCGGTTATAAGAGTTTTGGTGATAAGAAAGAGGTTTAGGCAAAGGCTTGGCTGTATCAAAATCCCATAACTCAATCACTTTTTCAAGAAAAAGAAAATGTCCCGTAAGGATAAGAGAATTTTCATTTGATGTAAAAGTAATATTTAAATCACCTTCTCTTTTCAGAGAATTATGTGGGTCTTCTCCGCTAAGAGTGATGAGGGGGATATCGCTATTTTTTGCCATTGTTACAGCCCCTAGAATTTCAGGAGAGTTTCCCTTTTTACAAAGGGCAATCAAAAGATCGGTTTTCTTCAATAAAATGGAAAGAGGAAGATTAAAATGTTTATGTGCGGGGATAAGTCCAAGTGAGCGAATTTTGAGACGCTTGGTAAACTCAAGAACAAAATAGGATGTTATGAGCCCATTTTTATTGCTTTCAATGATGTAGACGGTTCCTTCAGTCTCTTTTGTGTGCAAGAGAAAAGCATGAAAAAGATGAAGAGCTTGTTCTTTAAGAAGAAGGCGGTCAAAAGAGCTATATTCGCAATGCTCCATGATCTTTGCTAATGCTTGCCAACGATTAGAAAACATCTCATTTCACCTATAGACTAGAAGTTTCTTAAGGAAAAAATTTACCACAAAGCTCAATCAGCTGGCAAGTAAAAGAGTGATGCTTATCTTTTCATCTTGAGGATGTTTTTAATAAAACATTTTTTTAAAAAGGAGAAGTGAAAATTTCCATCCCGTCAAAGGATTGAGAAAATACAGCTAGCCCCCATTTGGTATGCCTACTCTAAAAAATTCACAGGCTCTGTTTTACTCATACATCTAATAGATTCTTTTAGGTTAAGCTACAAATTTATCCCTTCGAGAATTTCTTGGCATTTCTGCAAACAGTCTGTACGCTTTTTTCCAGGGGTAGCGTAAAATGCGG
>JANQJX010000118.1 GCA_028281425.1 Simkania sp. | reverse complement strand
TTTTTGCTTTTTGTCTAAAGAAGACAAAACAAGACGCGTTGGATAGGCTAAGAGGGTGCATGCACTTTTTGGAATCAAGCAGCTTTTTCCCAGGTCATGAGAAAAAGGACGATGAAAAGAGCCCATTTTCATTCTCATCTCGACCCTACCTTTTTCCCAATCAAAGTTTCGAAGGTGTTTTCTAGGCACTTTACAGAAATAATTTCACCAAGACGCACTTTTTCTTTAGGAAGACAAATCGGTAAAAAATGAGTGGTATGCCCTTTGACTCCTCCCCCCTTTACTTTTGCTTCAAAAAGAACATCAAAAGTGCGACTAAGATATCTATTTCTAAGATCATAGGCCACCCGATCAGCAACCATTTTGAGGGTTTTGATTCGCTTAGCAATGATTTTTTGATCCACTTTGCTTTCCATACGAGAGGCACGTGTATGAGGACGATCGCTATAGGGGAAAAGATGCACTTTAGCAAAACACATCTTTTTCACCATCTCTACTGTTTCCAAAAAGTCTTCTTCAGTTTCTCCTGGAAATCCTACAATAAGATCAGTTGTAAAGGTAAAATCGGGATTTTCTTTCAGAAGACGGCTGGCTGTGTAGATAAAGTCTTGCTTGGTATACTTGCGTCCCATTTTCTTCAAGGTGATGTTGGATCCCGATTGCAAGACGATATGCATCGACTGACAAGTCTTTTTTCCATGAATGACAGCTTCGATAAGAGCCTCATCTACTTCATCAGGATCAATCGATGAGATGCGGATGCGCTCAAGCCCTTCAATGGTATCGATTTCTTTTACAAGGACACTTAAAGGGACCTTCTTTTCTAAATTGCCTCCATCAAAATCGCCAATGTTAATCCCTGTTAAAACAACTTCTCGATACCCATTTGCAACAAGCGCTTTGACCTCTTTTATAATTTCTTTGACCGATTTAGAGCGAGAACGTCCTCTGACAAAGGGAATGACACAATAGCTACAATAAGAATTGCACCCATCTTGAATTTTGACAAAAGCACGCGTATGAGCTTCAAAATGATTGATTTTAAATTCACTCCAAGATTCATCGGGGAAAACCATGGGAAGCAAATTTTCTTTATGATCATTTTGAACAATGGCATCAACCCCCTCTAAAGGAGAGGCTCTTTTTTTAGAGCCACTCACCAAGCACCCCGTAACGATGAGTTTTTTAGGGAATTCTTTTTTTAGCCGACGAATTTGGTAAAGGCTCTTTTTATCGGCAGCAGCGGTGACTGTACAGGTATTGACAATACAAACATCCGCTTTTTCATTGTCTTTTGCTAAAACATACCCTTTTTCTTTGAGCTGATTCGCATAGGCCTGTGACTCATACTGATTGGTACGACACCCTAAGGTGACAATTTTATAGGTTTTTCTTTTCATATTTTAGAGGTTATACCAATTCCAATCATTAAATTCACAAATTCTTACACATCTTTTCACTTAAGGGGGCTGCCTGATATAAAGTTCTACTTAACCCACATCTCTCATGAGCTCTTTCGAAAAGGTGTGCGCGAGTGTTTTTTGAAAAGCCAATAAATTCTCAAAGGGATCCATACAAAAAGGCAGTCCTTGAAAAAGAAAAATTTTAAGAGGGTCTCTTAAGAGACTGCCTTGAACTGGAAAGTCATCGTCTAAAGGATCTTTTCTCCTTAGGCCTTAAGATAAGTCGCATCTCCTTTTGCTCTCAAGAGTCTATTAAATTTGCACCTTTCACAATTTTCGAAAAAAATCTCAATGGATCCGAAAAATTTTTCAGTTTAAGGAAGCCCCCTTAAGGAAATCTGGGTTAAGATTAAAGGTAAAGAGTTAAAAAGAGGCCAATTTTTTTCGATTTTAAGCAAATCCTTAAAGGGAATGTTTGCAAAAAAATGAAATTCTTGGCATTATTGTGAGAAAAATAAGTGTGAGTTAAGAAGAAAACATTGCCCCATAAGATCAATTGAAATTTTTCCTTTGGAATGTAATGCATCAAAACCAGTCTATTTTGATAAGCTTCAGTTCTCAAACTCAAAAGTTCTTAAAATTAAAATTAAAATCATGGTCAAAGATCATGAAAAACCCAAAAGTAACTTGAAATCTCAAATAGGAGAATAAAAAAGTGGATCGCAAGTCTAAAGGAAAAATTAAATTTTTCAATACAATTAAAGGTTTTGGCTTTATCATTCCTGATAATGGAAGTACCACCATCTTCTTTCATGTCAACAATGTTGAAGGAAATTCTAACCATTTAAAAGAAGGACAAAAAGTCGAATATATTGAAGGAATGGGGAAAAAAGGCCCTGAAGCTAAACAAGTAGCTCTTATTTCTTCTTAAAGAATTTTTCTTTACAAAGGGGGCTAAATCTTTTTTTAGCCCAAAGTTTATAGAAAGTTTAATATTTGAGTCTTTTAATCAATTGATGTTCCCAAAAAGAAAAATAAAGACTCCTTGAAATGATGAGATGATCATCTAAGGGAATTCCCAACATGTTTCCCGATGTTTCAACGAGCTTTGTGATCTCTTTATCCTTTTCAGATGGGAAAGGATGTCCACTTGGATGATTGTGAACCAAAATAAAGCTATGAGAGCGATGTATCAAGAGGAGATGAAAAATCTCTTTTGGATGGATCATCACTTCCGATGAGGTTCCTAAGAAAATGATTTCGTGATGAAAGATATGACCTCTAACATCTCGCATGATAAGCGCAATCTTTTCTTGTTTCTCTTCTTCTAAATAAGCGCTTATGAAATGGTAGACATCTTTTGGATGATTGATTGTTAAATGAGCAATCCCACTTTTTTTAGGGATTTTTTGGGCAAGAGCAAAAGTCGCCTTTATTTGCGATGCTTTAGTCATTCCAATTCCTTTAATTTCCATAAGCTGAGAAAGAGTTGCTTTGACTAAGCTACATAAACTTCCAAATGACGATAAAAGCTCTTCAGCAAGCTGCAAAGCAGAACAACCTCGCCTTCCTTTCCCTAAGCAAATCGCCAAAAGCTCAACAAGAGAAAGGGCTTCTGCTCCCATTAAAATCAAGCGCTCTCTTGGTCTTTCTTCTTTAGGTAAGTCGGTTAGTAAAGTCACCCTTCCTCCACGATAAAATCTTTGATGAGATATTCTAAATGAACGGGAATTTCTATTTTTAATAGGATATCATTTTCTTGAAATTTACGCTTTATTAATTTTCCTGCGTTTATAAGACGAGAAACAAGTGCATACTCTTCTTGAGGAATACACACTTTGACTATTTTTCGAAGAGATTGAATTTTTTCTATCATGGCTTGTTGAAGCGCATCAAATCCCATGCGCTTTTCTGCACTAATCGGAATAACATGAGGATATTTGAGTTTAAAACGACTTAAAATGTTTCTATTTGTGACAAGATCCACTTTGTTTAAAAGGGTAATGACGGGTTTATTTTTAATCTCTAGCTCTTCTAACACCTGATATGTTGATTCGGCATGCTCTTCTGCTAAAGGATGATTCACATCGATAAGATGAAGCAATACATCGGTATAGGCGGCTTCTTCTAAAGTGCTTTTAAAAGAAGAGATAAGAGCATGGGGAATTTTTCGAATAAACCCCACCGTATCGATTAAAAGAATTTCTTGCCGGTTGGGAAGCATCAATTTTCGAGCCTTCGTATCTAAGGTTGCAAAAAGTTTATCCTCGATCAAAACATCAGCTTCCGTCAATGCTTGTAAAAGAGTCGATTTACCTACATTGGTATACCCGATAATAGCAAAGGTTGGAATATGAAAACGAAGCCTTTGATGACGCTGAACATCTCTTTGCTTTGCTACTTCTTTAAGTTCCTTTTTGAGTTTCGTCATGCGAGAACGCACAAGACGTCGATCGATTTCGATTTGTCTTTCTCCAGCTCCTTTAAGATACCCTTTTCCACCTGATACTTGGCGAGAGAGATGCGTCCAAAGTCTCTTTAAACGGGGCAGCTGATAAGTGCTCTTAGCAAGTTCAATTTGAAGTTTTGCTTCTTTTGTCTCTGCTCTTAAAGAAAAAATTTCTAAAATCAGCTCTGTCCGATCAATTACAGGAGAGCTAAAGATTTTTTCTAAATTTTGCTGCTGTTTAGGAGAAAGTTCTTCATCAAAAATCACAACATCTGTTTTCTTTTCTAAAGCAAGATGACGAAGCTCTTCAATTTTACCTTTACCCAAATAGGTTGCAGCATCGATTTTTCTCAGCAAACAACCTCTTTTACAAAGGACTTCAAATCCATAAGTATGTGCAAGAGATTCAAGTTCTAAAAGATGTTCCTGACATAAGTCTAATTCTTGCGGCTTTTGATAACACCCAATTAAAAAGGCACATTTCAAATTTTTAATTTCATAGCGCTCTTCTTCGTAGAGGCGTTTTTTTTCTCTATTCATATCTCAACTTCTAAACCAATTTTGAGCCCATCATAAGCCATTTCCACTCCATCTGGCAGCTTTTGATTCGTTTTTTTATGTTCAATTTCATGAGCAACATGCGTTAAATAGGTTTTTTGTGCCCCAACTTTTTGAGAAATTTCAATCACCTCATGAATCCCTAAATGAGCTTGCGTCTTTTCCCATGCCATCCCATCAATCACAAGAATCTCAATCCCCTCGAGGGCAACAAAAATCTCTTTTGAGTAATCTAAAATATCGACAACATAAGCAAAATTCCCAAAGCGAAATCCAGTGACCTTCGTTCCCTTTTGAGTGTAACTAAAATATCTTACTTGAAGATCTTCAAACAAAACTTTTCCCTTATCATCTTCAAGAATTTTAAAATGAAAAAATTTCTCTTCAGAAGGCATCAGATAATGATAACGGATTTTAATCTGCTTAAAAGTCTCTCTTGAAAGAAGACAAGGAAGAGCTTTTTTTTGATGAAAGTAAAAAATACGAAGATCATCAAATCCTCCAATATGATCGTAATGGCTATGCGTGAGAAAAACCCCCTCTAGCTTATGGATATGATATTTGAGCGCTTGGATGCGAAAATCAGGCCCCGCATCGATTAAATAAATCTTTTCCCCAAGAATGAGAAGAACAGAAGGACGAAGCCTTTGATTAAAAAGAGATGAAGAGAGGCAAACTTCACATGAACATCCAATGACCGGAATGCCTAATGAACCCCCACTTCCTAAAAAAAGAAGCGTTCCTTTCATATTCTAACCTCTTTTGGAATGGTCATTTCACTTTTTTTTGCAATCGCATAAGAAAGGATTCGCCCCAAATAGCTATGATAGAGAAGGCCACGAGAACCCATGGCTCCAATAAACCAAATTTTTTTACTTAAACGCCCAATCAGGGGAAGATAGGTCTCTGGACAAAAAGCACGTACTGCTGCTTGACAGTTTAAAATGATAAGAGAAGAAGGAAAACGAAGATAAAGCTTTGCTTTAGGCATAATATGGCTCATTGCCTCTTTTAAGTTTGCCTCTTTTGAAGTAAAGGTATGCTCATAACTTGAACCTAAGTAACAAATTTTCTCTTTTTGGTCTAATGCAAAATACCCTTTTCCAACAACACTAAAGGGAAAATTTCCATCGAATGGTATTTTGCAAATGAGAACTTGGCCTTTATTTCTTCGAACATTGAGTGATAAACAAGGCTCAAATTGAAAAAGAGTGCCTCCAACTGCAAGAACAAGCGTTTCAAAATCTTCTAATTCTTCGAGAGAAACCTTTTTTTTGACCCTCTTTGCTCCTAAAGAAATGCACATTTTGCTAAGCCCTTGAAGATAAAGTTTTGTATTGATCGTCATTCCAAGACGCATAAAAGGCCACTAAAAGAGCCAACCCCTTTGGCATTTCCTGCGACTTTTTCTCTATTCCAAAAGCTAAGATCTTGATCCTCTTTTGCACGCATCGGAAAACATCTTTCTTGATGCTGATCTAAAGCTAAACGTAAAATCCCCTCTCCTTTTTTCACTTCTTGACCAAGAGCATCAAAAGCCTTTTCAATCAGGAGAGAGGCCTCTTTAAAAGCCTCTTTTCCCTTCCACATCACACCCGCACTTCTTACAGAATACGGGTGAAGTAACCCTGAAGCAATTCTTGAAGCGCTATTTCCAATGACATCTTCATCAAAAAGGGTCACCTCCTTTTTCTTAAGCATTCTAAGTAAATGATAGCAAACAGCAAGCCCTGAAAAGCCCCCTCCAATCACAGCAATTTTAGACATACGCCTCCCATAAACCTTCTCCATTTTGGACACTGCTATTTAGGAACTGCCTTAAACTAAAAAACCATTTAGATGATCATTTTCCAGTCCAAGGCAGTCTCAATTTGTCTAGCCAAAGCTCAAACTTGAATTCACTTTATCTCACGCTTTTTGTCTTTTGGTAAATGAAAAATTTGCTTTGCTTCATTTCTCAGAAATTTGCTAACCTTCGAAATACCGAAAAGCACATAAGAATTTTAAAGGTGATAAAGAAACCAAAGCAAAATTTTAATCCCCTGAGTTTTGGGTTTTCATTGCAAGAGAATCTGAAGGATTTTCCTCTTAAATTTTTGGCTGTTTTTGCGAAGAGAAAAGCCAAAGTGCCCTTTTCGAATGAAAACAGTCAAAAAGAAGCACTTACGTTTGGGTTTAAAAAAAACCAACTAAAAACCCATGCAAAAGATAAAAAATTTTAAAGCCCTTTTTTGGAAAGCTTTAGTTTCTCTAGTTTTTTTAGGAGCTTTTTGCTTTTTTTTAGGGAAAATCTTTTTCTCTCGCCCTTACCATCTCCTCTTTCCCGTTCAATTCTCAGACAGTGATATTCCCTATCTTCCCATAAATATAGACAACCACTCTTATTTACTAAAAATCGATTTGGGATCAAATTTTCAAATGGTACTTGAGGCAAAAGTGTTAGATCAGATAACCAAAATTCCTTATGGAACAGATAGTTGGGCTAATGCTAAAGGAAAGACATTGACCTCTCCTCGTTACAAACTTCCACTTATTGAGATGGGAAATCTTCCCTTTACCAATGTCTTTGTCAGACAGTTAGATCCCAAAGGCAACTGCGTTTTTTACCGCAATCCAGGCTTCAATCCTCTCTCTTCCCCTGAGATTGTGGGGCACATTGGAAAGCCTCTTCTGGATAAGGTGAATCTTCTTTTTGATTTTAACCACTCTTTGATGCTTATAAGCAATGACCTTAAAAAATTGAGAGAGGGGGGATATGATCTCAAAACTTTTATCAAAGTCCCCTTTAAAGTCGGTGCCAAATCGGTCATTTTAGAAACAAAGACAGATTTAGGGCCTATGAGATTGGTTTTAGATACAGGAGCTACTTGTACTATGTTAAGAACATCTTGTTTAAAAGGAGAAACCTGCTCCAAAAAAATTTATGGTCTTCCCGGCTTATCTTCAAACATATTTATGATGGGAAATCATAATTTCGGACCCCAAAATATTGCTTTTTTCGATATCTCAAAAGCATTTGATCTGATTGATGGATTTCTTGGCATGGATTTTTTGAAAAAGCATTCCGTTTACATCGACTTTAAAGATCAAATGGCCTACATCACTCCTTAAGCTCCCTTTAATTCTTCATCTATTTTGGCATCAACATTTCAAATGATCCTTCATGCAAAAGTAAAGGTAAATAAAAAATTTTCTTTGCTTCCTTTCTCAGAAATCTGCTAACTTCCGAAATATCAAAAAGCAAATCGGAGCTTTAGATGAAATGTTCTTTTAACCCAATTCCAACTCTTATTTTTTTCTTTCTTTCGTTTTCTATCTTCTCTTTTGCCATGACTTCCAAAACATTTCAGGAAGTTTTTCTTCTTTCCAATTCGGGAAATCCTATCGAAGCAAAAAGAGAACTGATAAACGCTTTGCCCTATGAAACACAAGAAGGTGTTTTCATCGCTCATGAATTTGTCAACTGGCTCTCTTCTTCCCCTTCTTCCATGACAAAACATTTTAATGCAGCAATTTTTTATCTCTTCCATCAAAATAAAGAAAAAGCAAAAAAAGTTCTCATTCAAGATTTTGAAGAGACAAACCTTGAAGTAAGCTCCTTTCTTGAATGTGCTCTTGATTGGATAGAAGAGATCCTTTCTTCTCAAAAAGAAACATCTTTAAAAACACACTTTCTATGGGCAGCAAATGCACATGCAGAAGAAAACAATGCTCTCATAATCCCCTGTAAAGGAGAGACTGGAGTGTCAATAACTTTGGATACTGAAGGCAATAAAACACTCGAAGGAGAAATTATATATGAAAATGAGCAAGGCAACCTTTTTATAGAAGGCACTGGAGGTATAAAAAAAGATAAAGAGGGCAATTATGAAGGAGAGCTTAAAGTAAAAGGTAGATACAGGTTTTAAAAAAACCAATTAAAAACCCATGCGAAAAATAAAAAATTTTAAATCCCTTTTTTGGAAAGT
>JANQJX010000111.1 GCA_028281425.1 Simkania sp. | reverse complement strand
GAGTGCTTTCTTGGCCTTTATCAATTCTTTTTTCAAGCTCCACTAGGGGTACACTTCTTAGGAGAAGTCCCCCTTCATATCGAAGGATCTCATCTTGCGACTTTTCCTTTTCCAAAAAATACCGAGCTTTTTCATTTTCTTAAAATTCCTCTTCCAAAGAAAAATTATCTCATTCGTGCTTACGGCACTTTCCTTCATCCAAATCTCTTTGGAGAATTCCTTGCAATCAGTCTGCTTATTTCTTACACCCTTTTCATCGAAGCCAAAAAAAAGATGGCCTCTTTCATCATCCCTTTTCTAATCGCTCTTCAAATCTTTTCCCTTTGCCTTACCTTTTCAAGAGCAGCTGCTATAGGGTGGCTCATCAGCACCCTTTGTTTTTTTATTTTACTCTATAGCAAAAAAAAGAGCTTAGATCGAAAAAGAAAAAAAAGAGCCTTTCTTCTCATCTCTATTCTTTCTTTTGGGCTTTCTATTTCAATGCTTCTTTTCTTTCCTTATTTATTGGAAAGAGGGGGAGTTTTTAATTATAATGCCCTTACTTTACATGCAGACACAGAACGCATTTTATTGCAAAATGTTGCACTAAAAATATTTAAAGCTCATCCCCTCTTCGGCATGGGTTATAACTGCTTTACTCTAGCTTCTCCCCATTTTTTTACATTGGAAAATGGCGCCCCCCGTATGTGGGTCCATAACATCTACCTCCTTGTGGGATCAGAAACAGGGTTGCTTGGCTTAGCGGGTTTTATCTTTTTTCTTATCTCTCTCTTAAAGCCTCTAAAACAAGCCTCTTTCACCCCCCTCTCAATAGCACTTGTTGCTATTTTCATCGGTTTTATGTTTGTGGGATTATGTGATTTTTATTTTTTAATCGTACAAGAAGGAAAACTGATGTTTTTTCTTTTTTGCGGATTGCTTTCAGCAGCAAGCTATAAGCAAGAGACAAAAGCAAGCTTTTCTTCTCCTTCCCTCCTTGCCCAGTTAAAATAAGTATAGAGATGTTGATTGGAAAGGTCTTTCAAAGTAATGATCACGCGATCAGAAAGAAAAAGAAAATATTTTCCTATCATCGACTGAGGGAAAGCGAAACTTGAAAGAAGAATGACCTCATAATTCTTTTTCATGGCTTTTAAAAAAAGATCAAAGCGCAGTTTTTTTAAATGCTCAAAAGTAAAGAGATCTTCTTCCAAAGCAACAGTGATATCATACCCTTCCGCAACTTGAATTGACATTTCTTGGCTTTCTTTTCTTAAGTAAGAAAAGAGGCTTGGTATCTCTCTTTTTTCTTTCTTCAAAAAAGGATCAAAAGCAATCAGCAAAACCCTTTTCCCCTCTTTTGCCAAAAGCTCCGCCAAAAAAGGAGCATATTGACATCTTTGATGGGTAAACAAGGTGAAGATTTGCAAAGTTTGATTTTGGGAAATAAACATAGAGATTTCACGTAAAATCTCTAGATCATTTCTGCCTATTTTCTTGAGAAAGGGAAAACGAAAAGAAGAAGAAAAACATCCCAAGTTCTTCCATCCTTGCATTTCAATATTTTTAAGAGTAAGGGGAAATCCTTTGACATACTCTCTTATGATGATCAAAAAAAATCCTATGATAAGACCTATAACTCCCCCAATTAGAGAAAACAGCTTGAGATAGGGAGACCTTGGATGGATTTGTGCATAGGGAGAATCAAGTATCTTAGATTGAATTTGAGACAATCTATGTTGAATACTCTTGGACTCAACAAGTTCAGCCATTGCTTCTAACATTTTCACATTCATACGACTTTTAAACTGAAGCTGATTTTCTCTAAGCCACTGATCAGGCACATGTAAAAGTTTCTCTTCGATGTTTTGAAGCTGGCCTTCTACTAAAACACGTTCTGTTTGAAGCGCTTTTTGTTTTTGCTCAATACGGTCTTCAATTTGTTTTTCAATCAGAGAAATTTCTCGATTTAAAAGATCTAAAATTGTAAATCGAAGTGCTCTTATTTTTTGACCTAACCGTTTGATTTGAGAGTGATCTAAAGCTATTTTCTGCTCGATATATCTCTTCAAATCAATTTGCTTGAATTTAAAAAGCTGTTTTAAGCGTTTGAATTCAAGCGCAGATACATCTGAAGAATTGCGTATAGCTTGAACAAGCTTCCCCATCTCTTCTACAAGAGCAGAGCTAACTGGATCAGGCAAAATTTGGCTTAAAGAGATATATTCAAAATCAACATCCCCCAAATGCCCTTTAGCAAATTTTAGTTTTTCACATTCATCTTCTAAGCATTCCTTTTTCCTAAGATGTTTTTGATAGATTTTGCGAGCTTCATTAAGATCGATTCCTCTATCAGCTAAAGAATATTTTTTAGGATAGAAAAGACGCTCTTTTAAAATAGCTTCCTGAAGAGAAATAAGCCGAAGCTGATGCTCAAGATAAGAACGCTCATCTTCTTTTGAAAGCGCTCCTTCTTTTTCTCTTTCAAAAGAGATTTTGCTTAAATACTCTTTTAGCTTAGACTTTTTTCCTCTAATCCCCTTGAGCTCTAAGGCCAATGGCATATTTAGCACATAAGAAATAGGAATTGAGCTGATTTCTTTAAAACGTAAAGATCGCATTTTGGTCAAAGGAACAAAAAGATCGGGAAATAAAGAAAAAAGAAAATCCCTTCCTTGATCTGCTCCCAAATCAAATTTCTTTTTTTTAAAAGCAATTTCTTCTAATCTTTTTTGACACCCAAATATTTTTTCTTCAGCATAAGTATAGGGAATTTTAACTTTTTCATTTTCTTCCTTATAAGAAGAAAAAAAAGCAAGATCAAGAGTATCACGCTGCTTTTTTAAACTTTGCATCTCGGTTTCAAGAGATAAAAATTCCTCTTCTTCATCAAGGGGCATTCCCGATTCCACTAAATAGCTTTCCTGCTTGTCAAGAGCTTCTTTTTTATTTAAAAAAAAAGATTTTTTTTTCTGAAAAATATTAAGCTGCCTATCTAAACTCAAAAAACCCTCTTTCCCCAAATTTTCCTTTAGAAAGGAGACATGCTCACTTAAATCCCGATCCATTTGCAGGCAAAAATCTCTTTTTCGCTTTTCCAAATAGGCGATTTGTTCTCTCGCTAAATTCTCTGTTTCAACGCATAAATAATTTTCATATTCTTCGAGAAGAGCATTTAATATTCGTTTAGCTAAATTCCGATCTCGATGATAAAAAGTAAATTCATACGTCCAACGGTCTTTGACATGAGATTGAATAGTCATTTCTTTTTTCAAAAAAGAATAAAGAGACATATAAGGCTGAAGTGAAAGAGAATAAGCATCATTGTATTTAAGCTTCTTGGGCGTTTTCACAAGCGTGAAAGTCACGCCATCAAAAGTAAGGCTTTTCCCCACTTCCCCCGAGGCAATTTTTCCTTTTTTAGAAAGATGGATTTCATACAGATTTGGAGTCTGAAAAATCAGCGAGTAATTCCTTCCCTTCTCTCCTTTATAATCAACATTCTCAAAATCAAAAGATTCAGGGTCTTTTAAGTTCTTTTTCCTCTCTGTTTTCCAATTTTCTTTGATCGTTGTAAGGTAGGGTTTCATATAGCCTTTTTCAAAGACTGAGATTTGCAATCCAAGCTTTTCAATCACCTTTTTTAAAAGAAAATGAGATTGAATCAAAGAAAAACAGTTTAAGGGTTTTTTCACTTGAACAGAATTAAAGATTTGCTCAACAACCCCAAAAGCAACCGTAGTAGGTTGATTGCTCTCTTTAAAAGTCGCTTTCACTTCATACTTAACATCTCGAATAAGACGAAAAAAAAATCCAAGGCTTGCAAATAATAAGATATAAAAAATGATGCTAAGGACATGCTTTTTTAAACAAACAAATAAATCAGAAAATAAAATAAATTCATCTTCTTTTTGCCTAGAATAGGTCTTAGTCAGCCCTTTCTTTTCCATTTTGACTCTAATAAATTTTAACCGAAGTTCGATTTATCCCAAATTGACATCATCGATTGAGATTTAAGCAATTTGAAACGAATCGGAGTTTTGATAAAAAGAGGCATTCAAAACGAGAAATTCCAACTCGCAATACTCCCGCAAAGCAAGGATAAACAATAAGAGAATTTTTGAGCGAGATGAATGTTTTTTCTCTATTTTTCTCCCTCTCCGATAAGAAAGTCAAAAAAAACCATCAATTGGTCAATCTTTTTTAATGCGAATTCTGGATTAGCTCATAGAGAGAAAGGGTGACACTCTCAATCCCCTAAAGGGGATGAGCTTCTAAACTGATGTAGGACAATGGCCTGTCGCTTGCGCGACACCTGCAAGAGGCTGGCTGCTTGCCT
>JANQJX010000110.1 GCA_028281425.1 Simkania sp. | reverse complement strand
TCTCTGATAGTCAGATAGACTTTGCTTCTTTCCATAAGTCTACCTAACCTCTGCACTTTATCGTCCCTTTTGCTATCTATTTTACTTTACCTTTGACACACATGACTATCTGTCAAATTCAAATAGATAGCTGTTGTCGATAGTCTGTCGTGACTCAGCATCTTTTGCACTGCTACAAGAAAAATTCCTTTTTGCAGAGCGAGCGTTGCAAAAGTGTGACGCAAAACATGTGGCGTCACGTTTTGTGTTATTTTTGCTCGATTAGCAACTTCCTTTACAATTTTTTGGACTTGCCGAGGTCTTGCAAACTAACTTTCATATTGAATTCGCATCTTTTACAATTTTCGAAAAAAATCTCAATTCAAAATCACAAGATTTTTCGATGCCGGCTTTTTCAAAGCAAAAAGTTTCATGGTTATACAGCATCAAAAAAGAGCTGTTTTTTTGGAGCGTAAGGTTCACATGATTGTAACGCTTGAAGGATACCTAGTTGAATTTTTGATGACGCCAGGCTCGACTGCAGACGTTAAAGTTTTGAATTGGTAGCAACTTGGGGTATAATAAATCCTCTTGTATATGCACTTATTCTAAAAGCCGGTGACACGAAATAGCACACACTCTGAGGTGGGATCATTCTTGGGAAAAGAAAAAATTCCAATCGGAAAATTTAAGCAGAAAGCGACCTTTTAAAACTTTCAATCATTTTAGACTTGATGATTGCAAAGTTTTCATAAAAAAGAGACAATTAAAAAAACTATAAGGTCAAAACTGGTAGAAGGTTGTGTTTGGAATTTTTCTTGATATTGAAACAAATGGACTAAATACTAAAAAACACAAAATCATTGAGATTGCTTATAAAATTGTCAATATTTTAACAGGTCAAATCATTGAATCATTTGAAACGATTATCTACCAACCTTTTGAATCTTGGGAACAAAGCAGTCCACAAAGCTTAACAGTTAACGGCTTTAGCTGGAATGAGGTAAAAACCGGTATGGCAACAGAAACTGCTGCTGACACCATTAAAGATTCATTTAAAAGATGGCATATCAAAAGGGGAAAGGCTGTTTTTATCTGCCAAAACCCCTCTTTTGACCGTGGTTTTTTCAACCAGCTTATCGATGTTGATGTTCAAGAAGAGCTCAATTGGCCCTACCATTGGCTCGATTTAGCTTCGATGTATTGGATGCACTCGATTGCAAAAGGAGAGTATTATCCTTGGGAAACAGGCATTTCAAAAAATCAAATTGCCAAAGTTTTCCATCTTCCTCCTGAGCAAATGCCACATAAAGCAATGAATGGTGTTAAACATCTCTTACTTTGCTATCACACTATCATTGGATTTCCAAAGGAGTTATCATGAAATATATCCCTGCTGAAAAAAAAGAATGGTCGGTTGAGAAAGGCTATAAAAAAAGCCTTTTGTATGAAAGACTTAAAGATTTACATTGTCCTAATAGCTCTATTCAATTGCTCGCTATTGAATCCAACATTAAAGTTTTCCTTAATGAAAAAAAAACAGGTATCGATCTCTTTTATGTCTTAAAAGGACGTAGCTCTGCTAAAATTAACGAAGAGGTGTTTCATATTCATGAAGGAGACCTTTTGATTTGTGAGCCAGAAGAGATTCAAAGTATTGAAAATCCCTATGATGAAATATTCGAATGCATGATTTTTAAATCAAATGGCAAATTAGAAGCTTTATCCTCTCTTGAAGAAAATCATGATTCCCCTTTTTCTTCTAAGTAACTCACCTTACATACAACAAAAGATAGACACAGAGAGACTTGGAAAAATCAATGAAGGAACGGAGCAATATTGTTGAATGAAACATTAGCGAATATTTCTATTTTCATTGAGAATCAAAAGACTTAACCCGCATTTTACGCCAACTCTTTCGAAAAGGTACACACGATTGTTTTTTGAAATTTCAAGAAATTCTCGAAGGAGGGGAAGGTCTGTAACCTAAAAGAATTTATGGGATGTGTGAGCGAAACAGAGCATCACGCGAAATGCGGGTTAAGTGCGATTGCTTACTCGTTTGAATCAGATGAATAAGGGAGTGCCTTGAGCTGGAGTTTTTAGCTTGAATCCTTCTTTTTTTCGAAAAAAATCTCAATTTATCCGATGAAATGCAGTAGCATAAAATTCATTTTGGATCGTTTGATCTCACATCTGCCACCAACTCAGTAAAGATTTATGACGGGCAAACATGTGGCGACAAGAAAGTCCCTTTATTTGCAAAAACATTTGTGGAGGCAAAATAACTTCATGAGCATTTAGGGATACACTTTTGATCGCAAGTGTAAAAGGGATAAATGTTTTTAGAAAGACACTATGTGAATATAACCTCTTGTTATAAGAGATGTCGAAATTACACATCTCCGTCAAAGAAAAATTGATCTGATTGAAAATATCATTCCAATAATCCCAGGTAGATTTCACTCTATTTAAAACTTCTTTTATGATTCTACTGCCTCGATTGCTTCCAATCACAGAATTACTAAATTTTACATATTGATTAAGAACCATTCCATATAATCTATCAGTAAAAGAAAAGAAAGAGAGATGATTTGCTAAAACATCAAAAGATCTAAAGACCCGAACATCGTGATCTAAATAGATCCCCCCTAATTTATAAAGGATCAAATATCTTAAGATATCTGATTGTTCTCCATAATTTAACGACGCTTCAAACATTCTTTTTAAAGTCAAATCTGAGTTCAAAAGTTTTTCTATTTCATTCAAATGTTTAAAACAAATTTTCTTTTTTTTATCTGCAGGTAATCGACAAAGGTCTCTCTTTCTATCCGTCCAGAAAAATATCTGATAATCAGGATGATATCTGATAATGGATTGAAGACAAGTCATTGATGACGGATGAAATTTTTTTTCTCCAAGCCATATCAAATGGATAATTTTGGGAATTTTACTTTCTTCTGATAAATGAGATTGGAAAGAGTTTGTTTCCACCCCTTTAAATGTTTCATACCGATCTCTTAATCCTTTTAATTCGTTGATTGTATTTGCATATAAAGCTTTGTCATACGCTTTTAGCTTTGATAAAAATGCTTGAGATTGAGCGCAATGAATAAATGCATCAAAAAGATTGTCAGCCTGTAAGTGACAAAAAGTGATCATGAAAAGAAAGAAAAATTTTTTCACTCCTATTTCAATCATCAAATTGGATTTAAAAAGTGCACTAACCCATTTAAATAAAGTTAAAGCTCTATATTTAACATAAAAAAATGAGCAAAAATTTGTGCATTCAGTGATTAGAATCGGCATAAATAAGTTCATAAAGATGAGATTAAAGTTCCTTAAAGTTAAAAACAATAATCGATACGTAAATCAGCAAAGTAGTTCTTTACTTGTCCTCCAAGCTCCGCGCGAGTAGCAAACCCTAGACAAAATCCACGCACGGCTGTGATTTTAATTCCACAAGAAGGCATCACTTGATGAATGGCATGAGAGGTTGTATTGACCGAAAATGTTTGCTCCCTAACGATAAAGTTCGAACGCACCTGGCTGCTACTCAGAGGAATTTTAGCAACCCAAGCAACCCCAATGTAAGGTGAAATACAACTGCCAACGAAAAATAAAGTGGGAGCATACTCTACCCCAAGCTCTGTTCTTATCATGTTAGCAACTTTTGTTCTTACATCTAGGCTCAAGTCACTTGCTCCGGTTTCTTGAAATCGCTTTCTGTAGAGATAGGCATAATCAAATTTCCCTGCTAATTGCAAAGGAACACCTAAGTCGTCAAATTTTGCAGCGAGCCCTACATGAGTATGAAAATTTTTTCCAACAGGGCTACTATTTGCTCGATACTCAACAACTGCATTGGGATGACGTTCAGCTCTGTAAGAAATACGTCTTTCTAAATCATAGAAATTCCCACCTCCTATGACTGAAAGGTCAAGATTAAAAAAGGATTGAGCATAGCTGCCATAAAGGGCTCCGTAAGCTCTGTTATTTCTTCCGTGACCCGCTCCTTTTTTCCACCCAATATGGGTATAACTATATCCTGCTGCAACCCCATAATGAAATGAGCCAAGACAGCGGTCATAGCCGATGACTAAACCAGCACTATCGCTCTTAAACCCTTGAAGTTGCCCGATTTTCCCCTGACGATCCCAAATTCCATAGGGTTGTGCCCACAGGCTATTTTTGATAGCGCCTGCTCTTTTAGAAAAACAATCTCGTGGAGAACAAAAAAGTTCCCTTAAATGCTCTGTTAACAAAGAAGCAACAAAACTTGTATGAGTCAGATTGATCCATTCCAACCCTCCAAATAAGGCCGGGTGTAGTTGATTAAAGGCGCGCTTTAAAGCTTTTTTTTCGAGAAGCCCAAGAACTTCAACAGCTTGAGCAAGATCACTCGAAGGATCAATAGGAACGATCGATTCGATGTAATTGTCAACTTGCTTGGGATTTCCTGAAAAAACGGGATCACTGACTCTAAAGACAAAAAGTTCTGTTTTAGTCACAACAAGCTGAACTTTATTTGGAAGATATTCAACGGAAAAAAGAGGTGTTCCGTCAGGATTAAGGGGACTTACAATAGGATCAAACCCTCCAAGCACCGCCTCATTGGTTCCACCAATTGAGGTGATCACTCCTCCCTCTGCTGTTAAAATTGTAACCGTTTGCCCTTTGATAAAATTCCCCACTGCAGCTTCAATGATTAACGCTCCATCCACTGTTGCCGTTCCTCCAACGACAATAAGATCGGTATTGGCAACACTATCGACTTCAACATTTAAAAACGTGGCATTTGTACCTTGGATATAATCTCCTTCGACAATGGTTTTTCCAAAAATATTTCCACCTCCAGGACATATTTGTCCCCCGTTTAGAGTCAGATCACCTGAGCTTACGCCAGCAACTTTTTTTATTGTTGTCCTCCCCCCAAAGACGCCTCCATTGACAACCACAGGAGTAAGAAGCGATCCATTCACAAGAAGGGTTCCACTTTCAACTGTTGTTGTCCCCGTATAGGTCTGATCCCCCTGTAGAGTCAGTTTATACCCTGTATTGCCAGATCCTAAGGTCAGTCCTCCAATCAAAGGATTTTCTCCTTCGCTTAATTGATTCCCTTGAATTTCATGGGTAAGGATGCAGTCTTTCATTAAATCTTCAAAGGTGATTTGTCCCTCTGACATCATGAAAATATCTGTTCCTAAAGCCAGACCAGGATTTGCTCCACTTCCAAGCGTTATTCCACCAGGTGTTACCACACTAGAAGAAAAGGAAATGGCTCTTTTCACAACAACTTCCCCCCCACTTTGAATAAAAAGGGCTCCTCCTAAAGCACCTCCTCCCCCTCCTAGACCACTGACAGTTGTTGTCCCATCTCCTCCATTTCCCCCTGCAAAGCCTCCACTCCCTCCAAAACCTGAACTTACCAATCCAAAGCCGCCACCACCCCCACCAGCTCCAAAGCCACCCGCTCCACCATCCCCACCATGATTCGCTTCATTAGGATCAGGATTAGTACTAT
>JANQJX010000107.1 GCA_028281425.1 Simkania sp. | reverse complement strand
CGAGGGCATCGGGTGTTAGCCTGTGGAGAGAATGCGTTGGCAACCTCTATGAAGCAGGAACTAGTAGGAAGCAGCGATGCATGCTTAACTCTCAAAGTGCTGTTCAAGCATTAGGGAAAATCCTCTTTGTTTACGGAGAGGAGGATATCAAAGAGCTCTTGTGTGATTAAACAGGGGGAAATTCATAATTGCGAATCAAAGAAAGAGCTTCTTTAACCGTTGTTGCCCGATTGATCATTCCTCTAAGCTCTTTTCCATTTGCAATTTGACGCAAAAACCAACAACTCACTCTTCGCAAATCTAAAAGAGCTTTTGCTTCAACTCGATATAGAGAAATCAATTCTCCATGCTTGAGCAAATGGCTACGAATGAAATGAGTATCGATAGAAGGAAAACTCTTTCCTTGGTCAAGAGCTCTTATAGAGGCAGCAATCCAAGGCTGTCCCATAGTGCCTCGAGAAATAAGAATTCCATCACATCCACTTTGCTCAATTAAGTGAAGAGCATCTTGAGGCGTAAAAAGATCTCCGTTCCCAATCACATGAATAGATTTTGCCACCTTCTTACACCTTCCAATGATATCCCAGTTTGCTTTTCCTTTGTATTTTTGAACGCGGGTGCGTCCATGAATGGCGATTGCAACTGCTCCTGCTTCCTCAGCAATATGGGTAATTTCTTCTGCATTGATATGGTTTAAATCCCACCCCATCCGAATCTTTACAGTCACTGGAATCTTCACGCTGCTGACCATGTTAGCAATGACATCCCCGATAAGGTGGGGATTTTTAAGCATTCCCGATCCACTTCCATCTTTTGTTATTTTATCAACCGGACACCCGCAATTGAGATCAACAACATCAAAACCAAGGTCTTCAATGATTTTTGCTGTAGCTCCTGCAAGTTTTGGTTGACTTCCACAGAGTTGAGCACCAATAGGGTGCATGTCATCCTTGTAATCAAGGAGATGAAAGGTATTTTTCTCTAAGCGGATTAAAGCATCCATCTTGACCATTTCGCAAAACATCAGTCCAATAGAATAAGAAGAAGCCATTTGCCTAAACGGATAGTCAGAACAACCAGCAAGAGGAGCATAAAAAATATTAGAAGGTAAAAAAAGTGATTTAAATCGAAGAGAATGAATCAGCTTTTTCATGAAAACAGAACCATTAAAATCAATTTTTCTACAAGTTTTAAAACAAAAAAAGCAACAAGAGGAGAAAGATCTAAAACACCTCCAATCAATGGAATAAAACGACGAAATAGATTGATATAGGGATCGGTATAATGAGCAATGAAGCGAATGATAAAACTATTTTGAAAACGGGGAAACCAAGAGCTCAAAACCCGAATTAAAATCATAAGTGAATAAATGGTAAAAAAAAGGCGAATGACATAAGCAATGTAGATCATAGATGACATTTTAACAAAACTCCTTTTAATACCAAAGGGATAGCTTTCATTTTGATACAGATTGACTCAAAATAGAAAAGAAAGGTGAGCCTCTATTTTTATGCTACCTTTTTTAGAACTGCCTTGATCTAAGAAAATTGATTGGTGTCAACAAAAAAAATTTGAGAAAATATACTTTATCTTGTATAATTCCTTCGTTTGCTTAGAAAAAAGGGGAATAAAATGACAACGCAAATCTCTAATTCTATCTTTATTTCAAACACTTTTTGTCACCAACATGCCTTTTTTGTTAAGAAAAATTTACAAGGATGCTCATGCATCCAGCTAAAAAAATTTGATCTTATACATGCTCTTTGGCAACTTTTTGGACTTGTTAAAGAAAATCCTAAAATTCTTGGGATTGTTGAATACTTTAAGGCCTGTTTGAAGATTGATGAGTTTAGTCTTGAAAATATAAAAGAAGCTCTAAGGGAAGAATTAAAAAGGATTGATTTCAAATCTCACTACATTAACCTAGTTAAAGAAAATGATACTCTCGAATATAACTATCACACATTAGCCTTAAAAATTAAAAAAAACATTCAATTTCTCTTAAAAAACTATTTTAATTGCAATCCCAAAGAAATCCATCATTTTCAAAATGTTTTAGATACCTCTCAAAAAAAAAATTTTTTAAAAATCACTCCATTTTCCATTCAATCCTCAGAAATCACTTACAAAAGTGGAAAAAAAGAAACGGTTCTGATTGAAAATAATACAGCTCACAAAGTCACAATTCTTTGTGATCAAAACAAAAATCCAACTTTGCTCATTGATGGGAAATTTGCTCTTGTAAAAAACGAAATAACATTTGAGAACTCCCCAAATTCAATAGCCTGTCATCCAAAATTTTCAAGTTCGCTCATATCATTTGGTGAAAAGGTCAAACAGATTAAAATATCCAAATCAAAAAATGAAAAAGAGAGATTTACATTTTCTTTCCGCTACTCTCATGACAAGGACGATTTTTACGACCGTAACGCCTATCTTCCGGGAAATTCTCAAGACACCCCAAATTTTCAACCTTTTCATCCT
This sequence comes from Simkania sp., assembly GCA_028281425.1. Taxonomy (GTDB): domain Bacteria; phylum Chlamydiota; class Chlamydiia; order Chlamydiales; family Simkaniaceae; genus JANQJX01. Next base: position 4,957 of record JANQJX010000107.1, on the reverse strand, counting down.
CAAACTCTAACTCTAAAACAAGCAAATCAAAAAAGAACCACTCTCTCTTCAAAGATGCGCCATATAAAAAACTCCCCTTTCTATAAACTGAACCCTAAACTTATAGGTCATAAGAAATTCCTAGAGCAGATTGATCATCTAAAATTTACTCCTCAGCATGTCGTCATTCCTGTTCCTTCAGGGAAAACCTTCGCTTTTCTCTTTTATGATCCAAAGATTGCTTATAGGGTACCCTCAGGACGACCCTCTTGCCAAAAATTTCCACACATAATCTATCTCAATAATCACAGATGTTTCTTTAGCGATAATGATGCCTGTTATGCTGTTTATTCCTCCCGCGATGCTAACGGTAAAAAAATGATGTTGTTATCGTCTTGCGATGTAGATAAAGAGGATAGTTATTCTAAAAAACCAACCGTAGTGTTATTCTAGCCTCTATTTCGCGTGCTCACTTTAGAAAAATCCACATGCTCTTGCACTCCTTTTCGAAAGAGATAGTGTAAAAATAGGGGCTAAAGACATGTTCGACAAGGCAGGCCGAAAAGATGCCTTTTTTTAGAAATATCAGGCTATGGATTCAGGGACAATCAAGAATTGGAGGATTCGATTTTCTTATTTTTTCTTTTTCAGCTATAGTTTTTCTCTTTAAGGAGTCAAAAAATGATCTCGATTACGGGAATTATCAAAGAAGGAAGTCAATTTAAAATCGCAACTATTCGCTTTGGAAGAAAGAGATTTCAAATCGAAAAATTAGAAACAGTTTCCTCTTTTTCAAAAAAAATACTCCCTTCTTTTGTTGTTAGCGGAATAAAAAGTCAATCCCTTCTCATTCGCCATTTAAAACTGCCTTTAAAAAACCGAAAAGCCCTTAAAAAAACACTCCCTTTTCAACTTGAAAATTTTATTCCCTATTCTATTGATGAAATGATTGCTTCTCCTTTTTATCAGATGGGAAAAGATCAAACACATGCCATCTTTTACATCGTATCTAAAAAAAATTTTGAAGACCACTTAAAAGAGATGGAAGCAATCGATCCGGTTTGGGTTTCAAGTTTTCCCATGGCTCTTATGCGTTTTGCCCATTTTTCCAAAATCAGTTGCGAGACTTTTCTCATCCTACATATGGGAGAAAATGAAGTAGAACTCTCCTTAATCGATGGGGGCATTGTTTCTCATAATCTCTCTTTAAAAATGGGCATGCAAAGTTTTAAAGAAGCCTACGAAAAGGATTATGGGAACAAAGAGATCAAGAAACCCTTAAACCTTACTCAAGTCTCTGAAGAAAATCACCCTTTTTTAAAAGGCATTGTTGAGCGTTTTATAAGGGAAATGGAACGCTCACTTTGCTTTCTTTCCCATAAGATGGGGCAAAAAAAGATTGAATCCATTTTTTTTGTGGGGCAAACTAAAAGTGAATTTGAGATTGAAGCTTATCTAAAGAAGCGTTTAAATCCTCCTTTAACTTTTTTATCTATAACAAAGCTCGGTGATTTTGACGAAATGACTTTAAAAGAGTATGCTATTCCTATAGGCCTTGCTCTAGATGCATGGAAAGGAGATAAAAAAAGTATTCAATTTAGGCAAAACAGATGGATTGCTGTAAAAACATATCAAAAAATAAAAAAGGCTTTTTTTAGAACGTTTTTACTCTCTTTATCTTGCATTTTCCTATTTTTTTTAATAGGACATTTAAGCTATAGAAAAAAAGAAAAAAAGTTATTTCAGCAAATCGATGCTTTTATTACTAATACCAAAGGGACAATTCCAAACTTAGAAAAAATTTACCATTGGACAAATGAAAAAGAAAAACTCACTCTTTTGGACCGTGCTATTCCCCTTATCAAAAAAGATCACTATTACTTTGCTGACCCTCCACGTGTTGCTGATTTTCTAGCTTTCTTAAGTAACCACCCTTTGTTAAAGCAAGGAGGTAAAGAAAGTAGCAATATTCAAATCGATCAATTTTCATATGAGCTTGTGACTTATCCTTCTACGGAAAAACCTTTTGACACATACAAAAGAAAAGTTAGCCTCTCTTTTACATCAGATAATGCCCCTTTATCACGTGAATTTCACGATGCCATTGTTGAAAATAAGGAATGGTTTGATCAAAAAGAGGAAGTGATTTGGGATAGAAAACAAAATGAATATACCTTTCAATTTTTTATTAAATAAAAAAAACATCAAAACTTTTTGGAATTGGCAAAAAAAACAGCTGCAATTTAAACTCCTATTGCAAACTCCTCTTTTTATTTTGCTTTTTTTTATTTTGCTTTCTTTACCTCTTTTTTGGGGAATCTTTTTCTTTAAAGAAAAATTTGAAAAATTAAAGCAAGATCAATCCCATCTCAAAACGCTTGAATACCGAGCAAAAAGATATAGACAAAATCTGAAAAATCGCACACTCTTTTTTAAGGCCTATGAAACTACCGACCCTAATTTTTTAAATCATCATTTAGAAGGACTCCATTTTTTGCAAAAAGAAATGAATGCATTAAAAATCATTTATAATCACCCAACTTTTCATTTTTGTCCCGAGATTAAAAACCGTCTTTCCTATCTCACAAAAGGACAAAACCAATTGAGTTTTTTAGAACTTAAACGTCAGAGATCTGATTTTATTGAAGAAATTTTTTATAAACAAAAAAATCCTATTGAATTAAAAGGAAAAGAGCTTCAAAACCTCTTATCAATCATTGAAGGTATTCCTATCAACACGTTTACTCCTCCCCCTCTTCGCCCTCATTTTACGATTTATCGCTTTGATTTGAAGAAAAAAGGACTATTAGAAAAAGAAAGTTATTTTTTAGAAATGGAACTCATTAAAAGAGAACCCATCAAAAAAGGATCCTCATGTTTATGACATGGAAAAATCATCTTATTATTTTATTTTTTATCGGATGGCTCAGTGGATGCTCCCATATGAATCAGCAAAACAATCCTATCATCAGCGTTCAAACAATCGATCGCAATGGTTTTAGAGAAACCATCAATTCAGGAGAAAGACTTAAGGCTTATCAAAAAGTAAATTTTTTTGCTCCTCAGCCTTATGAAAAAGTGATGCGTCTTTATTCTCGAACAGATGAGGGGAAGACTCCTGCTTGCTTGACAACCTATCACGAAAATGGACAGATCTACCAATATCTTGAATTGCTCAATGGGCGTGCCTTTGGAACGTTTCGCGAATGGCATCCCAATGGAAAGCTTCACATAGATGCGATGGTGATTGAAGGCCTCGGGAGCCTCTCTAAAGAGGCGCAATTAGGATGGATCTTTGATGGAATCTGCCGAGTGTTTGATGATCGAAGCAATTTAGAAGCAGAATTCAACTATGAAAAAGGACTTATGGAAGGATTTGCATTTTACTATTTCTCAAATGGGAAGATAGAAAAGCAAGTGCCATATAAAAAAAATCTTATTGATGGAATTGTTTTTTCTTATAATGAACAAGGGGAGGTTCTTGAGAAAACAACTTATGAAAAAGGAAAACGGCAAGGCCTTTCTATTTTTAAAGGAGATAAAAACCACCCCCCTTTTTCTGAAACTTACAAAGATGATCTTCTCATTTCAGGAATCTATCATGATTTCTCTGGGGCCATCATTTCAAAAGTTGAGCAAGGATATGGAGAAAAAACGATTTATGACCATGGACATTTATTTTCTATAGAACGCTATCAAAATGGAGTGGTTCGAGGACGAATTAAACACTATGATGAAAATGGAAATTTATATAATTCTTTTATGATTCAAGAAGGATTAAAACATGGGGAGGAATGGATCTATTTCCCTCCATCAGATGATCAAAAACTGCAACCTAAACTCTACATCACTTGGATGCATGATCGTATTCATGGAATCAGAAGAACTTGGTATCTCAACGGGATATTAGAAAGTGAAACGGAGATGAGTGACAATGAAAAACAAGGCCTCTCTTCAGCATGGTATCAAGATGGTTCTTTAATGTTTATTGAAACCTATCATCGAGGGCGTCTTGTAAGTGGCGAATACCGAGAAAAAGGAAAGGAAACACCAATCTCTTACGTGGAAGAAGGTGAAGGAAAAGTCACGTTGTTCGATTCAGAAGGACATCTTTTGGAAGAAGTGACCTATAAAAGAGGCGTTCCTGTGATTGAATGAGTCATAAACATAAACTGCGTCGTGCATTGATTGAAAAAAGGTCTCTCCTTCCTTTGTCTAGAAGAGAAAAAGCAAGAAAGGCTCTTTTTATAAAGCTTCAAAAACATCTTGAAGGAATCTCTTTAGTTTTATCATTTGCAAGTAAAGAAAAAGAAATTGACCTTTGGCCCTTCAATGTATTTCTAGCTGCTCAAAAAAGACTTGTATTAACAAAAGTTGGCCCTAAAAAAAGCTTGCTGTGTTATCAAGTGGTAGATATTGAACGTCACCTTGCTTTCAATAGCAGATGGCAAATAAAAGAGCCGATTGTAGAAAGATGCTCTTCTATTCTTCCAAGCCAAATTGAATGCGTTCTTGTTCCCGCGCTTGGCTTTGACCAAAACCACCACCGTATTGGTTATGGGGTGGGATACTACGATCGATTTTTAAAAGATCTTGACTGTCCCACCTATGGGATTGGATTTAAAGAGCAGCTTCTTTTGGATCCTATTCCTATAGAAGCACACGATATTCCTTTAAAGGCTGTTTTTCTATTTTAGTCGAGTAACGCAAACCCTTAAATCCCCCCTTCACTTGGCTCGACCAGGAGTAAAGCAGTTTAAAATGCCTTCCAAAGCAATCGTTTAACTCAAGAAGCTGTTTCTTGGATGGGAAGAAACTTGACGAACAGAATAAATAAAAAAATTTCAAGAAAAATCATTCAGATGTCATTGCCTAATTCGTGTCAAAGGTAAAGTAAAATACATAGCAAAAGGGACGATAAAGTGCAGAGGTTAGGTAGACTTATGGAAAGAAGCAAAGTCTATCTGACTATCAGAGA
>JANQJX010000106.1 GCA_028281425.1 Simkania sp. | reverse complement strand
TCTCTGATAGTCAGATAGACTTTGCTTCTTTCCATAAGTCTACCTAACCTCTGCACTTTATCGTCCCTTTTGCTATGTATTTTACTTTACCTTTGACACTCAGCAATCGATGAGATAAATTCCCCAGTTGGAACGACCAACCGATGATCGCAAGATTAAAGACTGGTTGAAACAAAGAGATGAGAGATTGCAAAACAAATGAGAACGATTTTTCTGTTGCCAATCCCTCTACTGCAAGTAAGCGAGCCAATATTATCGGTGTCAATGCAGAGAAAAGTGAATCGAAGCGTAGTATTGACACCGATAACAAGGGACGCTACAAAGTCAGAAGGATTGGCAAAGAAAAATCCTTTTCTCTAGAAACTAACAATCATCTCTATATCTTATTCGATTAAAAATGCTTCCCTTAATGGTATTTAAAAACGGATTAAGGGGAAAAATGATTGGAGTAAATATGTGTATAACAATCCTGACTCTATGGAAACAAGGAAGGAACAAATCAGAAATCAGTCGGCTTACAGGTCATGATAGAAAAACAATTCGCAAAGTGATCAAATCGAGCAAGGAAGGGAAAGTAAGACCCGAGCACAAAAAGCGCATAAGTATTATTGATCCCTATCAAGAAAAGATTTTAGAATTCCTAGAACAAGGGCTATCAAGCGTGAGGATCCATCAAAAGCTTAAAGTTTTAGGTTGTAAGGCAGCTTATTCGACCGTTAAAGGTTATGTAGGTGGGCTCAAAAAAAGAGAAAATATCTGTATTCGGTTCCATACAGAACCTGGACAAGAAGCCCAAGTCGATTTTGGTTACTTTGGAAAAACTTTAGACAATCAAGGAAAACTCAGAAAAACAAGTGTTTTTATTAAATGCAGTTGATGACTGCGTTAAACAATGTTGCCGAAAGAGCAATCAGACCCTTAGCTCTAGGAAGAAAAAACTGGCTCTTCATAGGAAGGGAAGAGGGAGGAGAAGTAGCAGCAACCCTCTTCTCCCTGGTCCAATCCTGCAAAACCTCAGGAGTCAACCCCGAAAAGTATCTCACCGATGTCATGAAAAGGCTCATGAGCCACAGCGCTAATAAGCTCCATGAACTTCTTCCTGACGAGTGGGCCAAGGCTCAAGCAATCGATACTTCATAAACCTCTGTCAAGACGGCTTCTGTTTACGCTTACCTTGCATATCTCCTATTTCGATTGTTCAATAAATATTGAACAATGTATAACTGTGAACAATAGAGGTTGGCATGGAAGGTCGGTTTTTAGTCAATTCAAATGAAAGTTCTATAGAGAGCAACATCTATGCTAACAAGTCGACCCTTGTCCTCAACTGGCTGTTGATAAAAGGGATCACAAGAAAGGAATTTTCCTTGAGAGGGGTCTCCGAGGAAATTGGAGTTAGCTTAGGGCTGGTGCAGCGCGTTTTTAAAACATTGATTTTACAAGGAACGCTTCAGGCGCAAGGGGTGAGGACTGCCAAGAAATTTTACCTTAAAAACCCAAAATGTCTTCTTGAAAACTGGCTCAATCATTACAACATAACGAAAAAGTGCAAGATGAGAACATATCGTTCCGCTTTTCAGGGAAAGCTGCAGCTTCTCAGTGCATTAAAAAAATCCAAATTAAGCGCAAAGGTAGTATTGGCCCTTCACTGTGCAGCAGAAGTTCTTGGATGCAAACATACCAATCTAGATACTTTGGAACTTTATGTCCTTGATCCATCCATCAGACTACAACTCGAAGAGATTCTCCAGCTAGAACCCAAAGAAAGAGGATATGAAGTATTGTTTGTTGAACCCTATTATAAAAGCCTATTAAATGAAGGGGTAAGCTCTGACAAAGGGGTCAAAGTCTCTCCAGCACTTTTAACTTTTTTAGATCTTTATCACTTTCCTTTGCGTGGGTATGAACAGGCAGAATTTATGTTAAAGCACGTTCCTGAATTAAAGCAGATCTGTAAGAGCCGCTAATGATAAAAAGAGAAAGCCAAGAAGAAAAAATCATTTCAGAATTTTTAGATTCAATAGGGCCGTGGCGTAAATGCGTTATCATTGGCGGGGGTTTTGCTCCATTTATTTATAAGCTGTATTTAGCTGACCCGAAGCTAAAAGACGATCCAGTTGGAACACGTGATATTGATTCGCTTATTCCTAGAAAGATCCCAGAGATATCTAAAAAAAGTATAGCACGCCACCTCAATGACGCTGGATTCTCACCTCTATTTAAAGACCTGGATATACCTGCAACTGAAAGCTATGTAAAAGAGATCGATGGAATAGAAGTGGAAATTGAATTTTTTGACTGATTCTGCTGCCCGTAAGGATAAAAGAAAAAATGTCGTGATAGCAGGTGTTGTTGCACAACCTTTGAGCTATTTGACATTGAGTTTGCAAACGACGATCAAATTTCAAACCTACTCACAAAAAATAGGACGGGTTGTCTCCCCTGGAGCATGGATATTCCACAAAGGACTGACCTTTCTAAAACGGAAGAATCTTTTAAAGGTATTTAAGGACCTTTATGGAATCTGGTATGTAGCAACTCAGCTGGGAAATTTTTCAGAGCAAGCTTGTGCTGAGCTGAACATGTTAGCAAAACGACATTCTAAATGGTTTGAAACCTTTGAAAAAAATCTAACACACTGGGTGAATAGTGCAACTCCTATTGAATGGCTAAAGCTAGAGAACCAAGATCCTAACGGAAAATTAAAAAAACTTAGTTTTGAAAAAATGACAAAGGAAATATCTGCAATAAATATGTAAAAAAACGAGCCTTTTGCAAAACTCTAAAAAAGCTTCCTTTTTTCTGAGAAAAAACTAAATCACTGAAAACTTATCCTGTATCATTCTCCTACTTACAAAAAAAACGAATCATACAGGAAAATTCATGAAACTTAAAACACTGATATCACATGGCCTTCATTAAATTCAACGCACTTTTCCCCAGATCTTCAATATGAAGTCGGGCCTATTCCTAAAAGATTGATGAAACTCTCACATATTCTTCAAACAATTCACTCCTTAAATATTGACTTTCCTAAGCGATCCTGGATAGGTCGACCCTCTAAATTCAGACGTGCGATATTCAATGGGTTGATTGCAAAATCTTTTCTACAGATTCCAACGACGACTCACCTTATTGAACGCCTGAAATCTGATAAACATCTCTGCTTAATTTGTGGATTTGAGTCGGTAAGGCAAGTCCCGAGCGACTCCGTTTTCTCAAGGGCTTTTAAAGAGTTTGCCGAAATGGAGCTTCCTCAAAAAGTTCATGAACTTCTGGCATAAGGAGAGCTCCTTTGATGCAACGACTCACTTAGCAAGTGCTTTAAATGCTACAGACTTCTAAAAAGAGGATGCAAGAACGCCCCTTCTTGCTTAAAATAAGGGCAAAATTAAGTATAGAAAATTTTAATTTTTATAAGAAAAAAATCCTTTACAAAATTTATCATTAAAATTTTTTGAGATATAAAGAATAAAATCTACTTTCTGCCAAATGTCATATGTTTTGCAAAGGCTCATTAATAAGATTTTTTTTCTTTTATTATCATATTTTTGTACGCCTTCAATGAAATTTGAGGCAAGTTGATCACAATAAGCTATAGCTAGGCCACAGGTATGATGCTGGAATAGGTTTGCTCATGCAATTGGATTTTGTTAATGATCGCGGATTTTGTAAATCCAAAACATTCTGCTAGATCTTCGGGTGATGCGGATTCTCCAAAAGAGCTTAAAGAGATAGCAAGTCCATCTGATCCGATATATTTATGCCATCCTTGATCACTAGCAGCTTCAATGCTTACTTTAATTTTTCCCTGTAAAAGGTCTTCTTTGTAACTGCGAGGTTGTTTTTCGAATAACTCCCATGAAGGCTATGCTCACAGTTATGAAAGTACCCTCCTCGTTTTGCCATAGTTTGCTAACAGGCAATAAATAATCCTCCCCAAATCTTACCATTAGCTGATTTTTAAATAGCTTCAATGGAAACATTTCTCTAGAGAAGTTATGATGGGGCAACTTTTACACAAATGTGCTAAGGCAACGCATGCCAGGTGCAATACTTGAATTTGGCTTGCCATCTCTTTCTCTCCTTTTTGATATTTAAATTTCTTGATTGATAAGTCTATAGAGTACATGCGGACGCAAAGGATGCTTTTCAGGAAGTTTCGGATGCTTAAAATTATCTTTCATATCATGAGTCATTCCTAATTTTTCCATTAGATGTCTTGAGCGTTTGTTTTCTAAGGTAGTAAATGAAACGATTTCTTTTAATTTTAAAGTCTTAAAAGCATAATTGACTATTTTTATAGCTGCTTCAAATGCATATCCCTTTCCCCAATATTCAAATCCCAACCTCCATCCAATTTCAATGCAGGGAGTAAAAGCCGCTTGAAAATCTTGATAGTGCAGTCCTACGAAACCAATGAAAACGCCTAGACTAACCACCTCAACCGCCCAAAGACCATATGGTTTTTCTCTCAGCTCTTTTTGAATCTTTGCTGCTAAGGAATCACTCTCTTTAGTAGAAAGGGGTGAAGGGAAATATCTCATCACTTTTTCATCACGATTCATTTTAGCAAAAAAGGGCAAATCACTCTCCTTCCATTGACGTAACAAAAGCCGTTTTGTTGATAGAGAAGGTGCCTGCATGTTTCATCATGGGTTGGTTTGATTTTTAGGATTGCTTTTTTGCTTAAATTTTTCGAGAGGAATTTGCAAAGCAGAAAATTTCAACAAAAAAAAGAGCTCCACTAGAGAGCTATTTGGGATTTCCTATACGTTATCGATTTTAAATATATTCGATAAGACAAAGAGGGGCAGCATCTCCATTGCGGCGTCCCATTCGAATGATTCGTGTATATCCTCCATCGCGATCTGTATAGCGAAAAGAGAATTCATCAAAGAGCTTTTTAACAACTCGTCTGTCAATATTATAACTCGAATGATCTCCTTCCCTCACCCGACGCTTCTCCTTAGGAGTCAGCGGATTGAAATGAATCATAAGCTTTGCAATCACCCGACGCCGACTTTCAAGGGTTCCTTTTTTACCAAGTGTAATCAATCGATCTGCATGACGGCGTAATTCTTTTGCTTTAGCAACAGTTGTTTCAATTCTTCCATTATCTATCAGAGATTTGAGCATGTTTGCCATCATACAACGACGATGGGAACTTGTTCGATTTAATTTTGCACTTTGCTTTCGGTGTCTCATCCCTCTTTTTCCGCCTTTTCTTTATAGTATTGATTCATGACTTCCTTGACATTTTCATGTGTGATCCCAAAATGAGAAAGATCCATTCCCAAATGAAGGTTCAAGTCAGTTAACTTATCTTTAATTTCATTAAGCGACTTTTTCCCAAAATTGCGAAATTTCAGCATTTCTGACTCTGGCATGACAACAAGCTCAGCAATGTTACTGATATCAGCTTGAGAAAGACAGTTTGTCGATCTTACCGATAACTCTATCTCATTGATACGGAGAGATAAATTAGAAAAAAGTTGATCTCGATCTGAGTCAAATTCTATTTCTTCTTTATCAAAAGAAATTTCTTGAAATTTAAGTTCATTAAAAATTTTAAAGTGAAGGATTCCAATTTGAGTTGCAAAAGAAAGAGCTTCTTGAGGAGTCACACGTCCATCTGTCGAAATCTCAAGAATAAGTCGATCAAAATCGGTATCTTGCCCAACACGTGTATTTTCAACATAATAGTTAACGATTTGAACCGAGGAAAAAACAGAATCTATGAGAATTTCATCAACCATTTTCTCTTCTAATTCATGCCTTTCTGAAGGAACATACCCACGTCCAATTGCCACTTTGATATCAACACGTTTTTTCATAGGCTTTGTCACTGTAAAGATATGATGTTCTGGATTGACAAGCTGAAAAAGCGATTCTTGAATAAGATCTTTTAATCGAACAATATACTGTCCTCCACCTATATCAATCATATCTTGAGTCACTTCAAGAATTTGAGTTAAAACTTGAGAAGCTCGCGCATTTTTCTGCTCTACAATTGGAAGTTTACGTAAACGAGCCCCCTTCAGATTCAAGATGAGATGGGTCATATCTTCAATGATACCCTCAACAGCCATATATTCATGAGAAACGCCTTCCATCCTAAAAGAAATAATCGCAGGAGATTCCATAGAGGTAAGCATAATCCGACGAAGAGCATTTCCAATAGTATGACCAAAACCCCGTTCAAAAGGTTCTGCTATAAAACGACAAAATGTATCGGTTTTATTCGTTTCGTCAACTTTTATTTTCGTTGGCAACTGAAATTTGCCATACATGATTGTCATAGTATCTCTCCTACCAGATCATCTATATTATACGCGTCGTCTTTTTCTTGGACGGCACCCATTGTGTGGAATTGGAGTCTCATCTTTAATTAAAGTAATAATGAGACCCACACTTTGAAGACCCCTAACTGCTGATTCTCTTCCCGCACCCGGTCCTTTCAAATAAACTTCAACTTCTTTCAAACCATAATTCATTGCGGACTTAGCAGCATCTTGTGCTGCAATTGTCCCTGCAAAAGCAGACGATTTTCGCGATCCCGAAAAATTTCCTTTTCCTGCAGATGCCCATGCAATCACATTTCCAGAAGGATCTGTGATTGTAATGATTGTATTATTAAATGTTGCTTTTACATGAACAATTCCAGAGGGAACCGTCCTTGTAATTTTTTTCTTTATCTTTGAACTTGCCTTTTTCCCTGCACTAAAATCTTTTTTTGCCAAATGATTTCTCCTTAACTTAGCCACCAAAATTTCAAGTTTTATTTACCTTTTGGCGCCTTCTTCTTTCCAGCAACCGTCTTTTTTCTTCCCTTACGGGTACGCGCATTACATCTTGTACGTTGACCTCTAACAGGCAATCCTGAGCGATGTCTAAGACCTCGATAACAGTGGATGGAAATCAATCTCTTGATATCATTTTGCCTTTGTCTCTTTAACTCTCCTTCAACAACATATTGTGTTGTAAGAAGACCATTGAGGCGTGAAATATCTTCCTGAGAAAGGTTGTAAGCTTTCATGTTAGGATCTAATCCAGCCTTTTCAATCAATTCTCTTGCAAGAGCCCCTCCAATCCCAAAAATATATGTCAAACTAATGACTAACCGTTTATTTCCCGGAATATCAATTCCAATCAAACGAGGCATAAGTAAAACCTTCTTTTAATACAAGTAGATGAATGTTACCAAAAATTGAGAATTTTTTCAATTGATTTACACTCTTCCCCTAGCTCGGCCCCTCTTCATAAATCCATCATACCGTTTCATGAGAAGATGAGATTCTATCTGCTTTGTCGTATCAAGAACAACTCCAACCAAAATCAAAAGAGAGGTCCCTCCAAAAAATGACTAATTGTCGAATCAATGCCTAAAATTTTACTTACCAAAGTGGGTAAGATCGCAATCAAAGCCAAAAAAACCGCTCCTGCTAACGTGATCCGATTCATTGTTGTTTCTAAAAATTCTTGTGTTGGTTTTCCTTGCCTAATTCCAGGGATAAAAGCCCCATTTTTCTTCATATCAGATGCAATTTGTTCAGGATGAAATTGAGTCGCAGTCCAAAAATAGGTAAAAAATATAATTAAAGTGACAAATAAAAAGGTGTAAAACCAACTTCCTGGCGAAAGCCAAGTCACTAAATTCCCAAGCCAATTCCCATGGCTTAAAAATTGAGCAATCGTTGCTGGAAACATCAAAAGTGAAGAAGCGAATATCACAGGAATCACTCCCGCATAATTGACCTTAAGAGGAATATGAGAGCTCCCTCCTTGCGTTTCATGTCTCCCAACAACCCTTCTTGCATATTGAAGAGGAATTTTTCGCATGCCTTGAATGACTAAAATTGTTCCAATAATAATTAAAACAAAAACAATTGATAAAATAATAACTGATGAAAAAGTAAGCTGTCCAATTTCTTGGGAGTCAAGATTGAGTTGCTTTATAATTGTTCCCAAAGTCATTGGAAGAGATGAAAGAATTCCAACTGCGATAATTAAACTAATCCCATTTCCAATCCCTCTTTCAGTAATTTGCTCTCCAATCCACATTAAAAAGAGCGTTCCCGTACTCATCGTCAACATAATCACTAAATAAAAAAGCCATGGAATCCCTGCTACTTCGACATTTAAAAGCCCACTGACAATGATTCCTGGATGGGAAAAATTAAGACGAAGCGCATATTTGGCAAGTAACGCTGATTGAAATAAAGAAAGAAAAATAGTTGCAAATCGAATCAGTTTACCCATTTTTCGTTTTCCCATCTCCCCATTCTCTCTAATTTCTCTTTGAAGAGAGGGAATCACTGCAATCAAAATTTGCATAATAATAGAAGCAGAAATATAGGGCATGACTCCAAGTGCAATAATCGTCATATGAGCAAATGCTCCCCCAGAAAAAACATCAACGAGTTGAAATAAGTTTTGACCTCCCCCAGTTATCTGTCTAAAAACATTAACAGCTTCATCTCCATTAATCCCAGGAACAGGAATATAAGCACCAATACGACAAATAAGAAGCATCAGCAAGGTAAAAACCACTTTTTTCTTGACTTCTTCAACAGAAAAAATTTTCCTTAATCCAGATAACATTGAAGTTAAACTCTTTTGAACTCAATCCCTTTTTCTTCTAACTTACGGACTGCCATTTTAGAAAAAGCGGTTGCTAAAATAACAACTTTTTTGACAATTTCACCATTTGAGAGAATCTTGATTCCATCTAACCGTCTAACAGGAAACCCTTTTTCAAGAAGAGTTTCGCGAGATAGAGTCTCCCCATCTTCAAAAAGTTCATTAATACGATCTAGATTCATCATAAAAATCTTTTTTCCAAATCGTACATTTGAAAACCCCCGATGAGGAAGTTTTTGATAAAGAGGCAACTGACCACCTTCTTTTCCTTCTCTTCTTTTGTAACCTGAACGAGACTTATCTCCTTTATGACCTCGACAACATGTTTTACCTTTATTTGAACCTGGACCTCTTCCAATTCTCTTTTTTCTTTTTTTCTTCGAGCTGTTTTTTAAACGAGATAGATACATCATGACTCTATTCCCCTTGCAGCTAATGTCTCTTTATGATTTTTAAGTTCTCCAAGCGCTTTAAAGGTCGCATAAACCTGATTGATCGGGTTATTACACCCTAAACTTTTAGCAACAACATCTTTGATTCCCGCTAATTCCAAAACAGCCCTTATTTGTGACCCCGCAATCGTTCCAGTTCCAATACGAGCAGGTTTAAGAAGAACACATGCTCCATCCCAATTAGAAATCACTTCATGAGGAATTGTTGTTCCTTCTAGCTCAAAAGAAAAGATATTTTTTTTAGAAGAGTCACCTGCTTTACGAATAGCATCTGCAACTTCATTAGCTTTAGCAAAACCAAACCCCACTCGACCACTTCCATCTCCAACAATCACAAGTGCAGAAAAACTGAACTTGCGTCCTCCTTTAACTACCTTTGAACAACGATTGATAAAAAGAACTTTTTCTTCAAATTCCCCATCAAAATCTTCTTGTCGTTTTGTCTTTTTCTTCACCATAAATCTTCCTAATACATCGTTTAAAACTTTAAGCCGTTTTTTCGAGCCTCTTCCGCAAAAGCTTTCACTAAACCATGAAATTTAAAACGACCTCGATCAAAGATAACATTTTGAATGTTTTTTTCTTTAGCAGCTTTAGCCACCCATTTTCCTAAAAGCTGCGCTCCTTCGATCGATTTTTTTTGTCCTCTTAATTCTTTCGATAAAGTACTCATTCCAATAAGTGTTTTTTCTGCTGCATCATCAATAAGCTGAACTCCCAGGTGTCTAAGAGACTTATGAATACTCAAACGGGGTTTCTGAAGAGTTCCTCGTAATTTCTTTCGAACACGGAGCGCTCTCTTTTTTCGGATGCGGTTTTTATCTGACATTTTATTTTCCTTTTGCTGCTTTACCAGCTTTTTTACGCACATACTCTCCTACATAACGTACCCCTTTTCCCTTATAAGGCTCAGGAGGACGTACAGAGCGGACATCTGCTGCAAACTGACCTACCTGTTGTTTGTTGATCCCACTGATTTTAATCAGAGTACTTTTCTCAACAACTACAGTTAAATCAGAGGGAATCTTCAATTGGCATGGATGAGAAAACCCAATAGAAAGATCTAAGATATTTCCTTTAACAGCTGCTCTATAACCCACTCCAATTAAACTGAGCTGTTTTTCAAATCCCAAGGTCACACCCATCATCATATTTGCAATAAGAGAACGGTAAAGACCAAGCTTTGATGTTGGCAGTTTAGATCCTTCGCTAAGAACTACAATCACCGCCCCATTTTCAATACGAAAATCAATCCCTGAAGGCAAATCAATTGACTCATCTCCTTTAGGACCTTTGACAAGGACTTTGTTTTGATCTTTTTTAATTTCTACACCCTCTTTTAGAAGAATAGGCATTTTTCCAAGTCGTGACATTTAGTGCTCCAATTTTTTACCAAACCAAACAGAGAAGTTCTCCGCCTACTTTAAGCTGACGCGCTTTTTCTCCATCAATGACTCCAAGCGGAGTAGATAAAATAGCAGTTCCAAGCCCACTTAAAACAGATGGAATGGAACGATAACCCACATATCTTCTGACTCCAGGTTTAGAAACCCGTTTTAAACCATGAATCACGGCCTCTCTTGTTTTGTTTTGATATCTAAGAAAAACACGAAGGACATATTTTCTTTCATTCACTAAAAAGTGATTAATAAATCCTTTCTCTTTGAGCACACTCAAAATAGCTTGATTCACCTTACTAAAGCGAAGATCAACATATTTATGTTTTGCATCTTTTGCATTTCTAATACATGTCAAAAGATCTGCTATTGTATCGCTTAGAGCCATAAGTTTTATCTCCTATTCTTTACGCTCAAATGGAAACCCCAGTTGTGACAGAAGCTCAAGACATTCTCTTTCAGATTTTGCCGAGGTAACAAATGTAATATTAAGTCCCTGTTCTCGCTTAACCTCATCTAAATTTAGTTCTGGGAAAACCTGATGATCAGAAAGACCCAAAGAATAGCATCCTTTCCCATCCCCTTTTCTCTTAAATCCTCTAAAATCACGAATACGAGGACAAACAATATTAAAAAAACGGTCACAAAACTCATGCATACGGTTTCCTCT
>JANQJX010000033.1 GCA_028281425.1 Simkania sp. | reverse complement strand
ATTTTGTTTTTAATTTTGTTTTTATATAAAATATGTTTCTAAAATGAGTCATTAACATCATTTTTTAAAGATCACTTAATATATAATCCTTTATATTATAAAATAACATTTAATTTTATTTAAAGCGAAAATGTTTATTTAATTATTAAATTAAATTTAATTTTTAAAAAAAAGTCAATTGATGCTTAATGGAGAGGTTATGCTATTTCATGAACAGATAAGATAAGAAATTATAAAGACGATAGCAAATTTACCTTTCAAAAAACTTATATTTTTAATCAAATATTTTTTATGAAAATGCCCTGTCTCATTCCTTTTGACCCAAGCCTCTGATGACACTCTCAATCCTCTTTAGGGGATTTTTGAGAGGATTACTTGAGGAAAGGATCAAAATCAATAGGAATAGGAGCGATAGGATCCTTTAAAGGAATTTTAAAAAATCGAGAATAAAAATAGAGTTCGGCATGAAGTGCCTTGATAATTGTTTTTGCATTTCTAAAGCCATGTGCTTCATTTTCAAAAAGAAGATAGGCAATAGGCGATTGATGGCTTTTTAAGCCAAGATAAATCATTTCTGATTGGGAAGGAGGAACAATCGGATCATCTGCTCCTTGTAATAAAAGGAGAGGTGCGGAAAGCGTTTGAATATGATGCAGAGGGGAGCGCTCTTGATATTTCTTTTTCTCTTTTGGATAGGGACCTATTAAACTTTCTAAGTAATGAGATTCAAATTTGTGTGTTTTCTTTGCAAGTGCCTCTAAGTCACTGACTCCATAGTAACAGACTCCAAGTTTAAACGTTGTGTGAAAAGCCAGAGCACAAAGTGTTGTATAGCCTCCTGCACTGCGTCCTTTCATGACAACTTTTTTGGGATCCACAAGTCCTTGTCTGATAAGATCGTTTGCTCCATGAATGCAATCTAGAACATCAACAACTCCCCAATTATTTTTGATACGTTCACGATATTGACGTCCATAACCAGAGCTTCCTCCATAATTGACATCTAAAACGGCAAAGCCGCGACTTGTAAAGAATTGGGTTTCGAGGTTTAAAGAGGAATTGGCATGACCTGTGGGACCTCCATGACTTTTCACAATAAGGGGAGGGGATTCATCAGGAGGACCTTTGAATTGCTTATTTTTCGGAGGAGTAAAAAAAGCAAAAGCCTCTTTTTTTTGTTCTGTTAGGAATGTAAGAGATTGGGGTTTGCTAAGATAGGCGGAATCGATAGAAAGAAGTTTGGAGGATCTTATCTTTTGAATACGATTTTTTTTTAGATCATAAGAGAAAAGTGTGGGCATTTCATTTGGGGAAGAGGCTTGAAAGAAAAGGGTGTTTTTAAAGACATGGAGATTTTGGTAGCTGGTATAAGGAAGATCAAAAGAGCACAAGGTTCTTTTTTTAAGATCGATAAGTCCTAGGTCATCAATCCCTTTGACTGTGTAGATACAAGGAATTTTTAAATCCCTTTGAGTGAGAATAAAATCATAGCGAGATTGTCCTAAAATCCACTGAGGGATGCCTAAATCCCCTTCAAGAGGAAGGCAGGGAGTGATTTTTTTGTCTTTATACTCATAAAGGTTCCAGAAACCTGTTTGGTCTGAAATAAAATAGAGTGTGTCATCTCTTGCAAAACGGGGTTGGAAAATCGATTCATTGGGTCCACCAGCAATGGAATCAAGATCTTTCAAAAAACCTTCTGTATCTAAGCTACCCATCCAAAGTGTTGTCCCATCCCAAGGCATTTGAGGATGATTCCAGCTTAAGAATGCAAGCTTCAAGCCATCGTGGCTTAAAGCTAAAGAGCTATAAAAGTCATGGCCCTGATGAATGATTTTTTCTTTTTTCTTTTCCTTTGCATCGATACAAACAAGACTATTTTTGACATCTTCAGGATTTAAATGGTCTTCTTTAATAAGGTAGATTTGATTTCTTTTAGGATCAAGAAGGGGATTGGCATATCTTATCTGTTTTTCTTGGGCAAGAAGGGTGATGTCCCCTTTTTTAGAAAGAGAATAAAAGGCTTGATCTTGATGATTACAAAAATAGAGGGTTTGATGATGGGCGGTAAAGGCTGCCCCTCCATATTCATGAACAGAGCTTCGAACATTGAAAGGGGAAGGAGTGACTGTTTCTCTTTTTTCTCCATTCCATCTCATCACGACAAAACGTCCTTCTTTTTCTGGAGAAGCCTCACTCCAGTAAACATATTGATCATCTAAAGTAAGATCTCCAAAACGCAAGATCGATTCTGTGAGTATGGTTGCATTTATTGGAGATTTCCAAGATCCATAAGGTTGAATTTTTTTTTCTTTTTGTTTTGTTTCAAACAGGGTATTTTTCGCCATTTTTTTTCATTTTTTCTCGGGTAATTTTAATTAAATCAAGATTGAGTTTTCGAGCAAGGACAATAAGATTAAAAAAGATATCGGCAACCTCATCTTGAATATGAGGTGCGACTTTTTTATCTTCCATGATCTTTTCGCTTTGCTTAGGAGTCAGCCAACGAAAAATATCTGCAAGCTCGCCTATTTCTGAAATAAGAGATAAGATTAAATTTTTAGGGGCATGATAAGGTTCCCATTGACGTTTTTTAATAAAAGTTTTGATTTCGTCTTGAAGCTTTTCCATTTTCTACCTTTAAATTTGAGTTTCGGGTTTTTCTTATTGATTGTTTTCACTCGAAAAGAGCCCTTTGGCCCTTCCTAAAAAAACAGCCAAAACTTTAAAAGGAAAATCCTCAGATTGTCTACAATAAAAGCTCAAAACTCAGGTTTTAATGTTTTAATTTTGGAAAACAAAAATTTATCCAAACGACTAGAAAGACAAAAGTTTCTT
>JANQJX010000230.1 GCA_028281425.1 Simkania sp. | reverse complement strand
ATCGCAAGGCCGTTTTTTCTCAAGAGATGCTCTGCTCTTTAGAGGAGTCTTTCAGCGAGGTTTGCGCATCTTTTGAATCCACCTATCCTTTGTTTCTGTAAATACAGGCTTTAAGCAACGCGAGCTTTAGATTAGCTTATAGAGCAAAATAGAACGCCGATTCAACTTTGAAGTGCCACACTCTCAGCAGAAAGCATTTAATGGAAGATGAGAAAATGTTGAAGCTTCGAAGAGGGTGCATTGAAACAACATTCAAGGGTAACACCCCATCGCTTTTGATAGAAATCACAAGTCCACTTCTTTTCACCCCTTTGCTAAGATGCACGCACCTTTGCTCGGCGCTCACCTCGTATCTAAGTCATTTCTACAAGTCGATGGTGCGAATGGGTCACAACTTGGAGTGAAAAGAATTGTGTCGTGTTAGATTTTTGAGTCCAAGATGATCTTGATCTTAAAAAAGGGATCATTTCTATTTTGTGCTAACAGAATACAGGTGAATGCTTACACTAGGGTTTCGATTTTTATAAGTTGTTTAAAATCAAGACCTTATTCAAATTGCCTCATCAAAAAGATGGAACTCCGGTGATAATTTTTTTAAAAAAATTTTTTAAAAAAAAATTAATCTGTTAATAGGTAAAAGTATAGATGTTTTATGTGAGTTTATCCCCTAATTTTCAAAAGGCTCTCAAAAAACCAGACTGCCTGACTTTTTTTAGAGTTTGTAAAAAATACAAATTCTTTGCCATTTTTTGATCTCTTTTGGAACATTCAGGTGATAGGAGTTTTGAAATCGACCCTTTTGAAGGAGCCAGTTTTAACGCGTAAGAATAGCCAAAGTGCTATTTCTAAGCTTTTTTTCATGGAAATATCGCGAAAAGATGAGACTTTTCATAGAGTTCTAGATGTTAAACTCATGTTAAGAAAGAGGCTGAACTTTTTCGTGATTTTGTTTAATTCTTAAATTGACATCCTTCTATGAGAGAATAGAAGGCTTAAGAGTTAAGCAAAGTTGAGGAGAAAGAAAGGACTAAAGATCAGAATATGGAAGAGTCAGTTCATGGAAATGAGCCAATCATTCCTTATTACTTTGAACAGTTACATCAGTTTTTTGAAAGCGATTTCAATTGGCTTGATTTGCCTATTTTTTTGTTTGGCATTTTTTTAATTTTATTTGTTTTTTGGATTTTTTTTAGAAAGCAAGGAAAAAAAGCTCAAGAAAAAATAGGTAAGATTGCTACCGATTATGAAAAACAGATTCGCAAGATTAAAGAAAATCATATTGGAGAGATTCGTCATTTAGAAGAGATGATGCAGGCGTTTAAAGAAAAGTTGTCAATCAATAAAATGAATGCAGATTATAAACTCTTTGAACTTAAGCAAGAACGTGCTGTCCTTTTGGAAGAAGAAAAAAAAATGCATGCAAAAAAACACCTCAAGATTCAAAAAATCTATGAAAAAGATCGTGCTAAAAAAGGGGGTGAAATTTTTGAGCTTAAAGGAGAAATTGCAATGCTTCGGAAGAGACAAATCAAAGAAATTGAGGGATTTCAAAAGCAAATTCGAGAGCTTAAAGATAAAATCCAAAGCCTTCATGAGACACATGCACAGGAAATTGAAAAGTCTGAACTTGAGATTGCTGATTTGCGTAAACAGATCGATGCCTTGGTTTTTAAAGTGTAAATCGATTAAGTGGTTTAGCCTCTATTTCTCATCAACTCTTTCGAAAAGGCGTACGCGAGTGTTTTTCAAGACATTAAGAAATTCTCGAATGGATAGGTTTGACACCTTCTTCTAAAAGACTTTGTTGGATGTCCCAGAGAAACAGAGCCTGTGGATTTTTCTAGATTGGGCATGTGAAATACGGGCTAGAGGTGGCATGCGAAATGGGGGAGTTCAAAGATGTTTGCAATGAAAAAGGAACTTCGGTTAAAAAT
>JANQJX010000200.1 GCA_028281425.1 Simkania sp. | reverse complement strand
AGGCATGCATCGCTGCTTCCTACTAGTTCCTGCTTCATAGAGGTTGCCAACGCATTCTCTCCACAGGCTAACACCCGATGCCCTCGGGCTAAAATATTTAATGCTCCAACGTGATCGGCATTGTTTCGCTCACACATCCCATAAATTCTTTTAGATGAGGTTGCAAATTGATCCATTCAAGAACTTCTTGGCGTTTCTGAAAATATTCGTGGATCTCTTTTCGAAAGAGGTGGCGTAAAATGGGACTTAAAGCTAACACCCCACTAAATAGCTTCCTCTTCAATGCTTCAATATTTCTTCATCCTCAATTGAATGCTTTCTGAGGCTATTCTTTTTCCTTTTGGGGATTCGCTCAATCCCTTTTAAGCAAAAAGAGACTCCCGATCCAAAAAATATTTTAAATTTTTCCAAAGTCTTTTAAGAAATAGAAATCAAAGCCTAATTTGTAAATTTAATGATTGAAACTGATATAAAGAGATTATTGGGAACTGAAAAATTTTTCGGATCAACTGAGATTTTTTTCGAAAATTGTGAAAGGTGCAAATTCAATAGACTCTTGAGAGCAAAAAATGTGCAATTTTCTCAAGCCTAAGGACAAAAAATCCTTGAGACGATGACTTTCCAATTCAAGGCAGTCCCATAATATGCATTCTTAACAAAAGAAATTGTTACTACCTCGGAGTGGGGACTATTTAAAAACTCATCTTACTTAAAATAAAGAATAGGTGCAGTGAGGGATTTTGAAAAATCAATGAAGGGAAGAAAACGGAGCAATATTGAGTGAAATGTTAAGAGTATTTCTACTTTCATTGAGATTCAAAAGATTCAATGCAACTGCTTCTCATTTTACGTAAGGTAAGTTAAAAATTCAGGAGTATCAATGACATTAGATATTTTATCTTGGCTTGCGATTGTTATTTTATCTACAAGCTACTGGTTTCAAATATGGAAAATCCATATCCATAAAGAAGTCAGAGATATCTCTTTAACTTACAATGTTCTCCTTGGTATTGGGTTTGGAATTTTATCTTTTACGGCATTTAAAGAGAAATCACTTATTTTTTTTGTTAAACAAATCATGACAACAATCCCTGTTCTCATCATTATTCTTCAAGTTCTCTATCATAAAAATGATCGTTGGCATGATGCATCATTTAGTCGATGTATGGATTGTTCAAAAGAAACGGAAAAACATTGGAAATTTTGCGCATATTGTGGAAAAAAAAAAGTTAAAAAAGATGTTAAAAACAATTGCTAACAAAGAAAAAATTCCTTTACCTTTGCTTGTATGCGGATTTTATTGACTGGAGCAAATGGGTATATCGGAACACGTCTTCTTTCCCTTCTCGTTGAAAAGGGACATGAAATCATCGCACTTGCCCGCTATCCAAAGAGCGTTAAAATTTTTGAAGAGCACCGTCATCACATTTCAGTGATTGCAGCTGACCTGCTCCATCCCAAAACCCTTTCTTCTATTCCAAATACAATCGATGTTGCTTATTACCTTGTCCATTCAATGGCAAAACGTTATCGAGATTTTGATCGTATAGATAAAGAAGCTGCGAAAAATTTTGTCAATAGAATCAATCAAACTTCTTGCATGCAAATCATCTATCTTACAGGACTCATCGGAAATAAAAAACATCTATCAAAACATCTTTTTTCTCGCTTTGAAGTAGAACAAATCTTAAATCAAGCAAAAGCTCCTCTAACAGCACTACGCGCTGGAATTATTATAGGTTCTGGAAGTGCTTCTTTTGAAATCATTCGCGATCTTACCGAAAAACTTCCTATTATGGTTGCCCCTAAATCGATCAAATCAAAAAAATGTCAACCTCTTGCGATTTGTGATGTTTTGTACTATCTTATGGCTGTTTTAAACAAGAAAGAATGTTTAGGACAAATCTTCGACATTGGAGGACCTGATGTTTTATCTTACAAAGAGATGCTCAAAGGATATGCCAAAAAAAGGAAACTTTTTCGATGGATCTTAAGTATTCCTATTCTTACCCCTAAAATCTCTTCTTATTGGCTTGTTTTGATCACCTCAACAAATTATTATCTTGCAAGAACACTCATTGAAAGCGTGAAAAACGATGCCATATGTCATGAACATAAAATCAAAACTATTTTTCCTCATAAATGTCTTTCTTACCAAAAGGCCTTGGACAAAGCTTTTGACACAATTGAAAGTGATCGTGTTCTTTCAACTTGGGAAAACTCTTGGGCTTCAAGTGGCCATACTTCTTCTACAAAACATTTTCAAATCCCAGATCATGGCTGCCTATCGATAAAAACAACGCAAACCTTCGATAAATCTCCAGATGAAGTTTTTAGAAAAATTTTAATGATCGGAGGTCAAACAGGATGGTATTTTATGAACTGGGCCTGGAAAATCCGCGCTCTTATCAACCTTGCTCTTGGAGGTGTGGGACTGAGAATTAAAAGGCGCAGTCAAAAACATTTAAGAGTAGGAGATGTGATCGACTTTTGGAGAGTCCTTCTTATTAATGTCGATAAAAGACATCTGATTTTACTTGCTGAAATGAAACTTCCAGGAGAAGCTTGGCTCGAATTTAAGATTGATTCCAAAGAAAACAGGTGGGAATTAAAACAAAAAGCCATTTTTCGTCCTCGGGGGATATCTGGGCGTATTTATTGGTATTTGTGTTATCCGATTCATCTCATCTTGTTTCCAGGAATGCTCTACTATCTTGTCAAAGGAAAAAAATGATACGCCTTGGTCTTTTGTTTCATCTAAATTCTTTTAGGTGACAAACTTAATCCATTTGGAAATTTCTTGTTGCTTCGAACAACAATCGTGCGTCTCTTTGCAAAAGTTGGACTAGCAAAATTTTTTTTCATGTTCAAGAAGCCATTTTTTCTTTCAATTTTTCAGTTCAAGACAGGCTCGAAAAAGAGGGACACGAGTGTTTTCAGAAACGCCAAGAAATTCTCGAATGGATAAGTTTGCAACCTCACCTAAAAAAATTTCTTGGATGTGTGAGCAAAACAGAGCATGTGGATTTTTCAGAAATGGCGTAAAATAGGGGTGAATGCCACAAGGCATGAAGGCTAACACTCCCAAAGGCTTTATATTGAAAGTGCTCTTTTTTATTTTGGGTGACATAATCAAGCGTTTGCTAAAAGCACATTCACACCCCATCGCTTTTGATAGAAATAACAAATCTACTTCGTTTCACCCCTTCCCAAAGGTGCTGCACCTTTGCTCGGTGCTCCCCTCATATCTACCCCAACTTTCGCAAAATTTAACTTAAGTCACTAAAAATGAACGTTCCACTTTCCAAAGACACTACAAAATCGATTGGGATTTTTGTGGGAATTTAAG
>JANQJX010000151.1 GCA_028281425.1 Simkania sp. | reverse complement strand
ATAAATCCAAAGGTTGCAAGATTCATAAAAGATAGACGCCACCCAAGAAGATTGGTAACATGGGATAAAGGAGCCTGACCAAAAACTGCCCCAAGTGTTCCGAGAGTAAGCATCAAACCGATGAGAAAAGAAAATTGTTTTGATGGAAACCAATTAGAACAAATTTTGAGTGTATTTAAGACTGCAAAAACCGCTCCACTTCCCATTAAGAAGCGGGCAAGGGACATGAGGAAAAAATGATGGCTGAGTCCAAATAAAAGAGCTCCAGAAGCGCATACAATAAGACCCATTGTTGTGACAAGACGGGGTCCAAAAGAATCGATCAAAATGCCTCCTGGAATTTGCATGATCGTATAAGCATAATAATAAGAGGCTGCAAGGTGTCCAAATAAGGCGGCATTGATATGAAACTCTTTCATCAGGCGGTCTGTTAAGATACTCGGAGAGACTTCTAAAACATATTTATAAAAAACGAAAAGGATGCTAATTGAAAACATCAAAAAGCGGCGGGCTGCTTTGGGATGGGGAATAAGAGTTTTATTGGGAAGATAGGATTTTATCATCAATGATAGCTCTTTTAAATTATGAGAATGAGATTGTTTAAAGAACTTGAAATTTTTAAGGAAAGTTTTTTATTTTTTTCAAAAATTTGAATCGCACAACTTCAGCTCGAAATCACCTTCAGAATACAAAAAAGATTTGCAAATGTCAATAGAGACCTACTGGGTTGTTTTATCTTTGATCATTTGGTTGAGGGTATAAACGAAAATGGCTTAGAATAACCATTTTCTTTATCTACATCGAGAGAAAAGAACGTGATAAGGGTTTTTCCAGGAAAATCTCGGGTGGCGTGGAGAACGCAGCAAGCATTATCATCGCTAAAACGAAGTTTTTGGCCATTGATAAAGATGGGGAAGAAGGTAAGGCAGGGGGGACCATTGGGAGAGCGCCCGGGAAGGTAAGGGCCGTCGCCTTCATTTGGGGGGGATTCAATAGAAATTGTTGAATCATAAGAGAGAAAAGCAATCTTTTTCCCTGAGGGAAGAGAGATAACTTTGTGAA
>JANQJX010000140.1 GCA_028281425.1 Simkania sp. | reverse complement strand
ATTTTTACTCCTGCTTTGAGCTTTGCAATTGAGAAGATAAGTCACAAGCAAGCTTATTTAAAGGCAGTTAAAAGCCACCACTTTAAAAATCGCTTTCATAGATTGACCGATTTAGGTGAGTTTGAAACAAAAAGTGGACAAGCCCATCTTTTTCAAATTGATTTAAAAAATAATTGGGGAAATATTCGAATCTTGCAATCTATTTTAATTAAAGATCAAAGGGCTTATATTTTAACTGGAAGCTGTTTGAAAAAAGATTTTCAAACAATATCCCAATTATTCATACAAACCTTTCGCTCTTTAACGATTTCAAAAGATCTCTTAAGCTCTCTTTATGAAAACAATCCCTTAAAAAGAAATATTATTAATTTGAAAAAAAGCTTTTTAAAATACTTTTCATCGGCAAAAGGAACACAAGAAAAGCTATTTCAAGAATGTTTTTTTCAAGAAAATCAATGGAAGCCTTTTTTAGAAGCAGTGAAGCACCATGGGAAAAACCTTGGAATCTGCTGGCAGGTTCTTTTGATAGATGAAATCAAAAATTATTTACTCAACATTAAGGAAGGTCAAACATGAAAGCCAAAATTCTCATAGTACCCGCTCTTTTGATTTGCATGACACTTGCTGCAACCCCTCCCCCTTCTTTAAATTCTACTGAACACATCCCTCTTGCAAACGAAAAGATCGATGATCTCCCATTATCTCATCAAGCGCCTCCCAAAAAAGAAAAGAAATTAAACTCCCAAGGAATTGCTTTAATAGGAGCAACCCTAATCACTTTGACTCTAGGGCTTATTTTCACCGGATCGGATACAGGTAAACGAGCATCTACCGCAAATTAAATGGTGTTGCTTTTAACTTTTTGTCTCTTTTTCCTAGGAGGATGCCAAAAATATCATGCTTGGCATCTCTCTTTTCTTCCAAATTCAATCAAAGAGCATGATCTTGCTAAACTCTCTTATCAAACAACCTCTTATAGAGGCATTGCAATCACGATCATTCGACTCAAAGATCACATCGATGCTTATTTAGAGGTTCAAGCTTTTGAAATCCCCCCTTTTCATTCCGATCTTCACCTTGCAAAAGTCACTTTTTTCGCAGGAGATACACATGAAGTTTTTCTTCTCAAGCGTTTACAAGGAGGACAACGCCTTCATTTCACCCTAGAAGCTTTAGAAAAGTTTTTAAGTTTACTTCACTCTTATCAAGAGATAAAAATAGAAACAGGCCTTTTTTCCGAAATGATTGTTTCTGATAACTTTCCTTATCTCTTTGAAAAATTGAAAAAACAAAATTCTTTTTTTCCAAAGAAAGAGCTTATTACCTTTGAATTTTATTGAATAAAAAAGTATTGATAGATTAAAAATAAGCTTTTAAATGGGGTCTTTTATAATGAATAAATTAGAAAAACTCAAAAAATTTAGCACTATTGTAGCTGATACCGGAGAAATCGATGAGATTAAAAAATATAAGCCAACCGATGCAACGACCAATCCTTCTTTGATCTTAAAAGCTGCTGAAATTGATGAATATGCCCCCTTAATCGAAGAGGCAATCTCCTATGGGAAATCCCAAGGAGGACAACATCTTATGGAAACCATTGTCACCAAAGTTTTTGTCAATTTCGGAGCCGAGATTTTGAAAATCATTCCTGGACGTGTTTCTACAGAAGTCGATGCACGTCTTTCATTTGACATTGAAAAAAGCATTGAAAAAGCCCACCAATATATTTCTTTTTACAAAAAAGTGGGCGTTGATAAAGAAAGAGTGTTAATCAAACTCGCTTCAACATGGGAAGGGATTGTAGCTGCTAGGCAGCTTCAAAAAGAGGGCATTCATTGCAATATGACCTTGATGTTTAGTTTAGCACAAGCTATTGCTTCTACTGAAGCAAAAGCTACTTTAGTTTCCCCTTTTGTTGGTCGCATTTTAGATTGGTATAAAAAAACGGAAGGAAAAGAAGGGTATCCACCCGATGAAGATCCAGGTGTCATTTCTGTAAAAAAAATCTATAACTATTACAATAAATTTGGCTATAAAACGCAAATTATGGGAGCAAGTTTTAGAAATACAGAAGAAATCCTTGAGCTTGCTGGATGCAATCTTTTAACAATCTCCCCTAAGCTCCTCAAAGAACTCACCGAATCAGAAGGAGTAGTCCCTCAAAAATTATCAGTTGAAAAAGCAAATTCCCTACCCATAGAAAAAATTTCTGTTGATGAAAAAATATTTCGCTGGATGATGAATGAAGATCCCATGGCTACTGAAAAGCTTGCTGAAGGAATCCGTAACTTTGCCAAAGACACAGTAAAACTCGAGAAAAAAATCGAGTCCTTAATTCAATAGTTTGTCAGAAAACAAGCTTGACATCCTCCTCTCCGTAAACGAAGAGGATTCCCTAGTGCTTTAACAGCACTTTGGAGAGTTAAGCATGCATCGCTGCTTCCTACTAGTTCCTGCT
>JANQJX010000149.1 GCA_028281425.1 Simkania sp. | reverse complement strand
AAGCAGGAACTAGTAGGAAGCAGCGATGCATGCTTAACTCTCCAAAGTGCTGTTAAAGCACTAGGGAATCCTCTTTGTTTACGGAGAGGAGGATGTCAAGGGACAATACAGCTAACCCGCATTTTACGCCACCTCTTTCGAAAAGAGATCCATGGAGTGTTGCGATTTGGAATTTTTCGTTTTGAATGCCTCTTTTTACCAAAACTTTGATCCGTTCTAAATTGATGATCTCAATTTGAGACATATCGAATTTTTGAAAAAATGAGAAATTCCCCTCGAAAAATTTCAGTTCAAGGGACTCCCATAACAGCTATCGGAGGATATCTGCGAATCATGGTTAAAGAAAAAGCTTTCTTAACTTACCAAGAAGCCTTTACAATGCCTGGAATCATTCCCCCATTGGCCATTTCTCGAAAGCAAAGACGAGATAGTTGGAATTTTCTTAGATAACCACGACAACGGCCCGTTAGCATACAACGATTACGACGTCGAATAGAAGAAGAATTACGAGGCATTCGGTTCAGCTTAATCATCGCTTCAAAACGTTGTTCTTCAGTCGTGTTAAGATCTCGAATCACCTTTTTGAGTTTTTTTCTCTCTTCCCATTTTAATTGAGTAAGACGAGCGCGTTTTTTTTCTTTTTCAATCATCGCTTTTCTAGCCATATCTAACCTATTTTTTTCTTGCAGGGCCTTTTTGTCGCTTTTTTCGATTAGGATCATGCTTGTTAATTACATAGAGCCGCCCCCTACGTCGCACGATTTTGTCTCCCTTATCAGGATCAGCTTTAATAGAGGCTTTAACTTTCATCGATTTGAAATTCCCTAGTCATCACTATTTCAAGACATACGAGGCCTATGTTATCTTTTTTAGGCTATTTTTGACAACTGGAAAAAAGGTCAAAGTTTCACTTCATTTGCATATAGGAGATACAAAAGTCAAACAAATTGTTTCCCTTGCATTATAGGGAGAAATTCTCATAAAATGTAGAGTTTAAAGTGGAGCTTTTTCAATGAAACGAACTTACCAACCAAGTCAACGTCGTCGAAAAAAAACCCATGGTTTCCGTCTTAGAATGAAAACCAAAAATGGACGGCTTATTCTAAAGAGAAAAAGGCAAAAAGGGCGCAAAGTTTTAACTGTGTGAAACAAAAATTTTGTCGCTCTCAAAGGCTTATTTCTCGGTCTGATTACCAAAGAACTTATAGGGAAGGAAAGAAATATGTGGGTGAAAAGCTCATGATTTATTTTTTTTTAGGGCCTTCTTGCTCTCCTAAATTGGGAATTACAATTGGAAAAAAATGGGGGAAAGCAATCCGACGAGCCCGTTTTAAAAGAGTTGTAAGAGAGGGATTCCGTCTTATTTACTCTGACTTGCCAAAAAAACTCTATATCAATGTGCATCCCCTTCCTGGATTCCAAAAACTATCCTCTTTTGAAGCTGCTTTTGAATTTAAATGTCTCATAAAAAAAATGTAACAACTCTTAATTTTTATCAAAAAAAATTGCAAAATAGGGGATACTCAGGGGGATAAAGATTCAAGACAACTTCTTGAAAATTTTTTCAATGAATTTCCAAATCACTTCTTTTTTTTCGAAAGGAGCATCTCGATAAGTGATCTGTGCATGTTGCATTGCTAGAGGCATATTTTTATGATCAAAGAAATAATAAGAAAGAAGAAGATGAATTTTCCAAAAATTCTCCTGCTTTTGATTTGAAAATTGTTTTAAGAGTTTAATGAGAAGGGTTGGATCCTCTTTTTTTTGGAATTCGATTAAAGCGATCCGCTTTTTGATTTCAAATGCATGATCTGAATTCTGGGTGAGCAAATACTCTTTAAGCTCTTTTGCCGTATGCTCTTTTTCTTCTTCTTTTAGTGCCAAATAGGCATAATGCTCCAAAAGTAGAGGCAGACAAATTTGATGGGAAAGCGCAAAGTTAAAAATTTCTTCCACAAGATACCTGCACTTTAATTCAAGCCCTTTTTGATAACAATATGAAATAAGGGAACTCTCTTTTAAGCGCTTAGCTTTTTCCCATTTTTTTAGCACTTTCTCATAAAGCATCATTTTTTTCAAAATGAGATCACTTAAATTTTCTTTTTCTCCAATAGGATACCCAATGCGACAAATCTCTTTTCTCATTTGATCAAGCAAAATAATCAGGGGATAACCATTCACACCATATTTTTTATGAAGTTGATAGTCTTGCTCAAGGAGGTCAGAGGGTTTCAAATTCAATTCGGGGATATCGATCCAAACGCATAAAACTTTTTTAGAAAGATCTTTAAAAGCCTCTTCATTAAATAACCACTCTTTCAATAAAGACAAGCTTGCTTTTGACCAATCAGATCCCGTAAAAATAAGTGCCATTGGCATATGATAGGCATAGGCAAGTTCTTTTCCTTTTTGATAATCTTTTGTGATAAATATACAAGATTCTTTAGCGTTAGCATTTAAAAAAGCTAAGGGAATTAAGAAAAAAAACATCCACTTTAACATCCTAAGGTCCCTCGAGAAGTTGAAATTTATTGGGAATTCCTTTATAATCAATCGCTTATCTGTGTATATTAAATGTACGATTTTCTTCCCACCTTTATCTATCGTCATCGCAAAGAAAATTTAAAAAAATGTACCCTCCTCCCTTTGGAGGGCCACCAAAATTTTTCTTTTTTTAGCTATCCGAAAGACCCTCTTCCCCCACTTGACCACTATTTACTTTTAACTCTTAACGCCCCTGTTTTATCAAAAAAAGATACGAATTTTGGACTCTTTTTAATCGATAGCACTTGGCATTATGCCCCTGTTATAGAAAGAAAAGTGACCATTTTAAAAAAAAGAAGTCTGCCGAAAGAAATTCAAACCGCTTACCCCAGAAAACAAACCGGATGCCAAGATCCCTTGAGAGGCCTTGCTTCTATCGAAGCTCTCTATGCTGCTTTTTTTATTTTGGGAAGAAAAACAAAGGGACTGCTCGATGCTTATTTTTGGAAAGAGATTTTTTTAGATAAAAATAGAGATTTTTTTAAAAAAACTCTTTAACAATTTCAATACCGAGTTCAAAAATAACAAAAGCTGCTAAAAGTGTCAAAACAACCCGTCCTCCTAGAAGTTGACGACAATGAAGTGAAGATTTTTCAAAATACCTTGCCCGCCAAACCATCAAAATCGGCATAAGACCAAGTAAAAGAGCACATCCTACCCCTCCTGCATAACCCAAAGCTTTGATAAAAATGTTTGGATTTAAAGAAGCAATACAAATAGGAGGAACAAAAACAAGAAGGCTAAGTGCCCCCTTTTTCCACCCAATTTTTGCAATTTTTAATCCATCTGATAAAAAATCAAGAAGTCCTAAGGTGACCCCTAAAAAAGAAGTGGTAAGAGCAAAAGCTCCAAAAAATTGACCAATTTTAAAAATCGAAGAACTGAAGAGAAGATGACGCAGAGGGTCAATAGCAGTAAGCCCCTTTTCTTGTGCATTTAAAAGCCCATTTGGTCCCTCTAAAGGAACAATTCCTAAAATGAGAAATTGCCAAATGATATAAGCAATAAAAGGAATCGCAGCCCCAAGCAAAATGGAAAAACGAACCATTTTTGCATTCCTCTCTAAGTAAGTGGTCAAACTTGGAATCACCCCTTGATAACTAAAAGAAGTAAAAATAACCGGCAATCCCATAATAGAAGCTGTAAGATGATGACGCTTCAAATAAGTAAGATTGACATTTGAAAATCCCAGATAAATAAAGAGGAAATAGGATCCCACAAGACCTAGCATCAAAAACCCATTGACCCAATCAACAACACGTGTTCCCAAATAGACACATGCCCCAAAAATCAAGACAAAAAGAATTTGTCCTATAACAGGAGAAATAGCTCCTTCTAAAGCAGAAGCAACGAAGTGTCCTCCCCCTGAAACATAAGCAATCGATAAGCAATAGAAAAGAAATAAATACAAAATCCATGCTCCAATCTTTCCTATTCTTCCCAGAAAATGGCTTGCCATAGAAACCATGTTTGCCTGCTTTGGCATGACCAGAGTAATTTCTAAAAAGAGAAGCCCCGTACAAGTACTAAAAATATAACAGATCAAATAAATAAAAATTGAAGGGAAAAATCCCCCCTGAGCCGTAACAATAGGAAGCGCAAGCATCCCTGCTCCAATAGCTGTCCCTCCAACAAGAAGAGAACCTCCTAAGGCTTTTAACACCTTCATTTTTCACCTAAATTTAAAAAAGTCCACTATAAAAGATTCAACCTTTTGTTTGAAGCTTCATTTAAAACGCTTTATTTTGTAACCTATTGTTAGCGACTTAACTGAAGCATGAGAGCCTGTGAAGCCAAAAATCTACCCAAAAGATGAACATGGGATTGATATCAATCTTATCGATTCCAAGGCGCTTTATATTCTTGAAAAGTTGCGCATTTCAAATTATATCTCCTACTTAGTAGGAGGTAGCGTCAGAGATCTGCTTCTTTCAAAACAACCCAAAGACTTCGACATTTCTACCTCGGCTAAGCCAGAGGAAATTAAAGCCCTTTTCCCAAGTTCTATTTTAATTGGAAAAAGATTTCGCTTAGCTCATGTACGATTTGGAAGGAAAACCATCGAAGTATCCACGTTTCGTTCTGGAGATATTGAAAATGAACAACTCATCACTGAAGATAATATTTGGGGAAACCCAGAACAAGATGTCCGCAGGCGAGACTTTACAATCAATGGCCTCTTCTACGATAGCAAAGAAGAAACAATTATCGATTATGTTGGAGGTTATGAAGATATAAAAAAAAAATATCTTCGTTCAATTGGACAGGCTTATCTTCGCTTTAAACAAGATCCTGTACGTATGATTCGTTGTCTTAAATTTAGAGCACGCTATGGATTTGAGGTAGACGAAAAAGCGCGTCAAGCCTTGATCGAATGTAAAACAGAAATTATCAAAAGTGCTCCTGCCCGTGTATTAGAAGAGCTTCTTCGCATGCTAGAATCGGGAAGTGCTTATCCTTTTTTTAAATTCATGACAAGCTACGGTCTCTTAGAGCAACTTTTACCCCAACTTGCTGAATTCTTAGAAACAGCTCAAGGCAATGAAGTGTATGACTATCTCAAAGAGGTGGATGAAAAAATCCAAGAAAATCATCGCATACAACTAAAACGACCTGTTTTGCTTGCCTGCTCAATTTTCCCTCTTCTTGAAAGAGATCTTAAAACCCACTACATTGATCGAGAAAAGACCCCTCATCTAGGAGAAATTTATCAAATCATCACCTCTTTGATAGAATCCATGTTTCGCCCTTTTTTTAAACTTCCAAGACGCCTTAAAACTCATACAACTGATTTACTCGTGTCTCAATACCGGATCACCCCTTTCTCCAAACGCAAAAAAGAACGTATACGTATTCCTAAAATCAGTCATTTTGAATTCGCTTTGCAATTTCTTGAATTACGCGCTCGTATTGAACCTTCTCTTCAAGAAATCACAAAACTTTGGTTAGAAGAGTACAAAAAAACCAAAGAAAAAAAACATTTTTCAGATCGAAAAAAGAAAAGAAAAAAACATTTTTCCCGAAAAAGCCTCTAAAAACTCTTCAGCTAAAATCCTTAAATTTGTTAAATAGGATTCAACAATGCTTATCTCACATTTAAAAACATCAAATGGACTCCTTTTTTCCCTGATAGGCCCCTCTTTAGACAAAGGACCTCTTTCGACCCTTTTTTATTTTGCTCTTTCAGCTCACGAAAATTTTAGCATAGATCCTTATAATCAGATCGTGAAATATTTCAAAACGGATCATGTGCGCATTTTGACTCTTGATCTTCCAGGTCATGGAAAAGGCCTTGCTTCTGAAAAAGCCTTAACTCTCTGGGCCAAAAAAATGGCTGAAGGAGAAGATATCTTAACCCCTTTTTTTGAAAAAGTAAAAAAAGGAATCGATGAACTTTGTGAAGACAACCTCATTGAAAGAGGGAAACTCGGTGTGATTGGGCTATCACGCGGAGCTTTTATTGCTTGTCATATTGCTGCTATTTGTCCCCAAATTGAATATATCTTGGGTTTTGCCCCTCTTACTTCCCTAAGTTATGCTCGAGAATTTAAAAGCAAAGATGTCTGCTCTTTTAATTTAGAGACTCTCTTTCTTTTTCTTTATAGAAAAAAAATCCGTTTTTATATTGGCAATCAAGATACAAGGGTAGGAACAGACCATTGTTTTAACTGGATTTATCAACTTGCTAAATTCGCAAAACAACATCATATTTACTCCCCTCCTTTTGAACTGATCATGAGTCCTTCAATTGGCTATTTGGGACATGGAACTCCTCCTTATATATTTAAAGCAGGTGCGACTTGGATAAAACAAATCATGGACATAGAACATGCCCCCCCAAACAACTGATTTTTTCTTTTTAGCCTGTGAACCAAGCGGTGATATGCATGGAGAAGGACTTCTAAACAGTTTAAATAAAACAGGGAAAAATTTCATCATTGAAGGCATAGGAGGACCTCGAATGCGTCAAGCAGGCCTCAAATGTTTTTTGCCAATGGAAGAGTTCCAAGTCATGGGATTTATAGACATCTTATCTTCTCTTCCTCATCTCTACTCCCTCTTTAAATGCGTGCGTACGTATATTCTAAAAACAAAGCCAAAAGTTGTCATTTTCATCGACTATCCCGGGTTTAATCTTCGCTTAGCTAAGAGTTTAAAACGGAGAAAATGCCTATCTAAATTGATTCACTTTATCTGCCCAACTGTTTGGATTTGGGGTAAAAAGCGAATTTTCACGATGGAAAAATCTCTTGATAAACTTTTAACGATTCTTCCTTTTGAGCCCCCCCTTTTTTCTTCAAACAAACTCAGCGCCGAATATATAGGTCACCCCTTAATCAGCAAAACTGGAGCACATATCTATGACCCTCAGTGGCGACGCACTTATCATATTCATCCAACCCAAACACTGATCTCGATCTTCCCTGGAAGCCGCGAAAAGGAACTCAAACGAAACTTTCCACTCCAACTCAAGTGTGCTAAAAAGCTCATAAAAGGAAAAAAGGACTTCTCCATTCTTGTTTCTCTTTCTTCAAAAAAATTTCTTCCTTTTTTTAAAAAATATCTCGATCAAAACATTATACTGATCGATCAAAAACACCTTTATGAACTCATGCGTGAAACACATCTTGCTCTTTCTACTTCAGGAACAGTGACTCTTGAGCTTGCTTTACATAAAGTTCCAACCGTTGTGACTTATGCAATCACCCCTATTGATTTTTTTTTAGCAACCAAAGTCTTCCACATCCACTCTCCTTATTATGCCCTTCCAAACATCATTGCAAGTAAAGAGATCTATGCAGAACTCTTCGGTCCCAAACTCACAGAAGAATCTTTGTTTCATCAATGTCAAAAGCTTCTTTTAAGCCAATATAATCGCATGAGTTGTGCTCAAAAATGTGAAATAATTAAAACACTCCTTGGATCTCAAAATACTAATGATGAAGCAACAAAAATTCTTTTAAAAGAAAGGGATTAAAAAATTATTTGGATATACCTAGAAACAGTCTGCCCCTTTTTTCCCAGAGTTGGTGAGAAAAAAGCTAAGTCTGATTGATAGCATGATCTCATCAATACAATCTTTACTCTACTATTGCAAAAGAGTTTTCTTCTCATCTCACGAATTGTGCTAAAACAGAAAAAGGGAAGCCTTATGCCCTTAAAATCTCATCTCTTTATGCTGCGCTATAAAGAAAATTGGAAGCAATTTGGGGTTAAAACATGATTGCATAGGACCCTCTAACCTGTGGCATTGTTTAAAAAGCAAGACGATAGGATAATTTCTTCTTAACTTTCTCATCTTGATTTTAATTTCTTCCTGAGATAAAATGAAGTCGCGTTTTTTAGAATTCTCTTTTTGGCGATTGATGCCTCCTGAATTAAATATTTATATTGACAGGCTTAGAGGGGGAAGAAAAGAGGCCATTGATTTAAAGCACTCTTCTGCTTTTTTAGCAATAAGTGATGTGACGTTTAGGGATCTCCTTTTAGTTCAAGGAGAAGCTTATTTGGCAAGTAGCCATCTTATCATTCAACTTAAAGTTCAAGCAGAGGTATTTCTTAAATGTATTGTTTGCAATGAAAGCATTAATAAAAAAATAAAAATTTGCCATTTTTACCATGCAGAAGAATTAACTTCTAAGACAAAGCAGATCTATAATTATAGTGTTCCTTTAAGGGATGCAATTTTATTAGAAATCCCCTGTTTTGCCGAATGTCATGGAAACTGCCTCAAGAGAAAAGAATTAGAAAAATATATGCAGTCAAAGGAAAAAAATGATTCAGCTTATTTTCCTTTCACTCGCTTAAGCTAAAAGGAGAACAAGATGGCTGTTCCAAGAAATCGCCATTCGAATGCACGTAAAAACTCTAGAAGAGCTCATCAAGCTAAGAAGGAAAAAAATATTTCAAACTGCTCCAATTGTGGAAAACCCAGACTCTCTCATCGTTTGTGCCCCTCATGTGGATACTACAGAGGACGCGCTATTATCTTGGAAAAAGAAGAGTAGCCTTCCTCTTGTAGGGATTGATCTCTTAGGAGGGGATGCTCATGATTCTAACCAAGTCATGGATGCTCTTTCCTATCTTTATCAGGAGATAAAAATTCCCTTTCGCCTTCTTGTTTTTACCACCCCAAGTCTCTACACTTCTCTCAAAGAATTGCAAAAACATCCTTTGGATTTTTTTAAAGATGATACCCTTTTTCTTTACAAAGTAGAAGAAGTCATCCATATGAATGAAGACCCCCTTCTTTCGGTGAGAAGAAAAAAGGGAGCTTCGATGAGCATTGGGATGCGCTTGCTTAAAGGGAAAAAAATCGATGCTTTTGTCTCCAATGGAAATACAGGAGCTCTCATTGCAAGTGCAAAACTTCATCTTCCCATGATCAAAGAGATCACAAGGCCAGCTCTCCTCACACTTTTGCCAACAAAAAAAGCTCCTATCGCAGTGATTGACATTGGGGCAAATATTCAATCCACTCCACACCATTTATTCCAGTTTGCTAAAATGGCTTATGCTTATCAAAAAAGTCGTGGGATTCAACATCCTCGTATTGGATTGCTTAATATAGGAAGAGAGAAAAATAAAGGAGGAGAAGACCTCCATGCTGCTTATAAATTACTTGAAAGTTTTAATCTCGAAAATGGGAAAGATAAAAAAACATTTATTGGAAATGTCGAAGGAAAACAGATTTTTTCTGGAAATATTGATGTCTTAGTCACAGATGGGTTTACAGGGAATGTATTTTTAAAAACAGCAGAAGGAATTTCCTTATTTATTCTAGAAACCCTTCTTGAAAACCTCTGGGAGGTTCCCCTACCTCAACCCCTTCTTCTATGCTTAGAAAAAGAACTTTATTCGGCCGAATATCCAGGAGCGATTTTATGTGGGGTGGATGGAATCATCATGAAATGTCACGGAGATGCAAATCCCAAAGCCATTACAAATGGAGTCAAAGGTGCCATTCAACTCACTCACTCCCACTTCCTTAAAAAAATGAAAAAATATCTGACTTGATCCCTTTTTTACCCCAAGTTGGTCCCAATTCGCACCATCGACTTGTAGAAATGACGTAGATACGAGGTGAGCGCCGAGCAAAAGTGCGTGTATCTTAGCGAAGAGGTGAAACGAATTAGATTCGTGATTTCTATCAAAAGCGATGGGATGTTAACGTGCTTTTAGCAAATGCTTTATTGTGTCACCTAAAATAAAAAAGAGCACTTTCAATATAAAGCCTTTGGGGGTGTTCGCCTTCATGTCTCGTGGCATTAAGGCGAACACCCCACTAAATGTTGTTTCAATGCGCCCTCTTCAATGCTTCAATATTTTCTCATCTTCAATTGAATGCGTTTTAAGGCTATTCTTTTTCCTTTTGGGGATCCGCTCCATCCCTAAAGCTTTTTCTAAACCGGTTTCAAAACAATCGTCATTGTAGGCTCCATCTCCATTTATATTGGGGATCGTTACAAATAGATGCAGCTTTAGCAACAGACTCTGCTCATCATTCAATAAAAATCGCTTCTTCTTCCATTATCTTCTCCTATGGGTAAAAGAAAATATTCAAACCGATTGCTTTCTATATCATCAACATAAAGAGGCAATCTTTTTCGTTTCAAAGCAAAGAAAAGTTCTAAAGAGCTATCCTTCGCTTCGCCCCAAAAAATCTCACCTCTTTATGCTGCGCTATAGAGAAAATTGGGAGCAGTTTGAGGTTTTAATCTTTCCAGTGGTTGCCTAATCTGCATTTCGCATGCCTATTCTTTCAAAAAGAGATACAGACTGATTTTTGCGTAAGATGGGTAGTTTAAGGGAATGCCTTGAACTAGAATTTTTCACCTTGACCCCTTCTTTTATCAAAAATTAAGAATTCCTTTCAAAAAATCTCAGTTCAAGGCACTCCCTTTAACCCATATTTCTCACCAGCTTTTAAAGCAGATGTATTTTTGTAATCTTTAAATATTTAAATACACATAAAAACAAGATTTGTATATTTAATTTGTTAAAAATATTTCATTTTTATAGAATTTAGTAAAATAAATATATTATTAATAATAAATCGCGTTTTTTTTCAGCAGGAGATA
>JANQJX010000091.1 GCA_028281425.1 Simkania sp. | reverse complement strand
TATTCTTTATGTCTCAAAAAATTTTAATGATAAATTTTGTAAAGGACTTTTTTCTTATAAAAATTAAAATTTTCTATACTTAATTTTGCCCTTATTTTAGGCAAGAAGGAACGTTTTTGCATCCTCTTTTTAGAAGTCTGTAGCATTTGCAGTTGCATCGCTTGAAAAATGATACAGGATAAGTTTTTAGTCATTCAGTTTTTTCTGAGAAAAAAGAAAGCTTTTTTAGAGTTTTGCAAAAGATTCGTTTTTAAATTCTTTTTTCAATCGTTTTTCCAAATGATCCATTTCATTTGTAATCCCTTGTGGAAGGCGTTTTTTAAAAAGAGAAAAATAAGAACGCAATTCTTCGACCTCTTTAAGCCAAAGGGAATCATCTACTTTAAAAAGTTCTTGAAATACTTTTTCATCAAAATTTAGATGAGAACAATCAAATGCATCCTTTTTAGGAATAAGGCCAATCGCACTCTTTTCATAATTTTCTTCTCCTTCACATCGCTCAAATATCCATTTGAGAACACGTATATTTTCTCCAAAACCTGGCCAGAGAAATTTTCCTTCTTTTGATTTTTGAAACCAATTGACACAGAAAATTTTAGGAGCCTTATTCCCAAGCAATTTTCCCATCTCTAGCCAATGACCGAAATAATCCCCCATATGATACCCACAAAAAGGAAGCATTGCAAAAGGATCATGCCGCAATTTACCTACAGCTCCAACAGCTGCTGCTGTCATTTCTGAAGAAAGTGAAGCTCCCATAAAAGTTCCATGCTGCCAAGATAAACTTTCAGCAACAAGAGGAACAACATTTGAACGTCGTCCTCCAAAAATAATTCCCGAAATGGGGACTCCCTTTGGATCTTCAAAAGAAGGATCCATCACCGGACATTGAGAAGCAGGAGCTGTAAAACGAGAGTTAGGATGAGCTGCTTTTTCTTTGGAGCCTCTTGTCCAAGGATTTCCTTTCCAATCGGTTAAATGCTCCGGAATCTCCTTTGTCATCCCCTCCCACCAGACATCTCCCTCATCAGAAAAGGCGACATTCGTAAAAATCGAATTCTTTGAAAGAGCCATCATTGCATTGGGATTGGATTCAAAAGATGTCCCAGGTGCTACTCCAAAAAACCCATACTCGGGATTGATTCCATGAAGATAACCGTCAGAGCCAATTTTCATCCAAGCAATATCATCTCCAACACATTCGACTTTCCATCCTGGAAGAGAAGATTTGAGCATTGCTAAATTGGTCTTCCCACAAGCACTGGGGAAAGCAGCTACAAAATAGCGCTTTTTCCCTTGTGGATTGGTGACTCCAACAATCAACATATGTTCAGCAAGCCATTTTTCATCACGTGCTTTTACCGATGCAATGCGAAGAGCCAAACATTTCTTTCCAAGAAGGGCATTGCCTCCATAACCACTTCCAAAAGACCAAATTGAGCTCTCTTCAGGAAAGTGTACAATATACTTGTCTTGTGGACAACAAGGCCAAGGCATATCCTTTTCCCCCTTTTTAAGAGGAACACCTACCGAATGAAGACAAGGGATAAAGGGTTTATCTTCTCCCAAAATCTCAAGAACTTTTTTACCCATCCGAGTCATAATATACATATTCGCAACAACATAAGGAGCATCGGTCACTTGTACCCCAATTTTGGCAAGATCAGATCCAAATGGCCCCATACTAAAAGGAATCACATACATCGTACGCCCTTTCATGCAACCCTTAAAAAGATGTTTCAATCTCTTTTTCATCTTTTTAGGATCTTCCCAATGATTTGTAGGGCCTGCATCTTCTTCCCTTTTAGAACAAATAAATGTACGTTCTTCAACCCTTGCAACATCAGTTGGATCTGAGTGGCACCAATAGGAATGAGCTCTTTTATTTTCATTTAAACGCGTAAAGACTTTGCAATCTACAAGATGCTGACAAATTGCTTGATGCTCTTCATAACTTCCATCACAAAAATAAATGGCATCACTTTGACAAAGCGCGTGCATTTCTTTGATCCATTTTTTAAGGGAAATATGATGGGTCCAGCGAAATAGATCCATTAACGCCTCCTTTATTTTCTACATAGTCAATTGAGCAATTTTTTAAGAAGCAAAAAATTTTTCAGGCTTTAGCCTTCTTAAACTTATCAAGATACTCAAGAGCTTTTCCTGTTCCCATACACACAGCAAGAAGAGGGTTGGATGCGACAATGACGGGAAGCCCCGAATCTTTGATGAGTGCTTTATCAAGCCCCTTGATCATAGCCCCTCCCCCTGCTACAAACATTCCCCGGTCTACAAGATCGGCAGCAAGCTCAGGAGGACATTTTTCAAGCGTTGCTTTAACACATTCGATGATTTGTTGAATTGGCTCTGCTAAGCATTCACGAATCTCAACAGAATTGATTCTTTTGGTAATGGGAAGTCCCGCTACCTGATCTCTTCCACGTACCTCCATTTCAAGTTCATGATCTCCTAAAGGATAGGCAGATCCAATTGTCATTTTAATTTCTTCGGCAGTTCGCGGTCCGATCATTAAATTATAGGTGCGGCGCATATAATTGATAATACACTCGTCAAACTCATCTCCAGCAATTCTCAAAGAGCGCGACTCAACAATTCCTCCTAAAGAGATGATTGCAATTTCTGTTGTTCCTCCTCCCACATCAATGATCATATTGGCAGAAGGCTCATGCACGGGTAAATCCACACCAATTGCTGCTGCCATGGGTTCTTCAATTAAGATCACTTCTTGAGCTCCTGCTCGAAGAGCCGAATCTTCAACAGCCCGTTTTTCAACACCTGTAATCCCTGAAGGAACTGCAATTAAAATCTTGGGGCGGAAAAGACTTCTCGAAGGGGTCACTCTAGAGATGAGCGCCTTTAACATTCCTTCAGCAATTTCAAAATCTGCAATGACACCATCTTTCATCGGCCTTACAGCATGGATCTTACGAGGCGTTTTTCCAAGCATTGCCTTAGCTTTATGACCAACAGCTAGAATTTCACCTGTTATCGAATCGACAGCAACCACAGAAGGCTCAGCTAGAATAATCCCCTTTCCTCTCACATACACAAGCGTATTTGCTGTTCCAAGGTCTATTCCAATATCACTTGAAAAAATTCCGGTTAAATGCCCAAATTTACTGATAATTTTTTGTCGAAATTGTTTCAGGAAATCCCCTTTTCCCTTCCCTACTGGACTCACTTTCATTTGATGAAACCTTTTCTTTTTCTAAATATCATAAATTAACCCCTATCTCTCATAAACTCAGGAAAAAAGAGTGAAGCTTTGCTTTAGCATCTTATCAAACTTCTTTCATGATCAATAAAATCTACCGAAAGCTAAAGTAGATCTCCTTTTCCCTATATTTATGAGAAATACAGATCAAGCCAATTTAATGGCCATTCTAACCAAAGCCTTAATATAAAATCTATTCATGTTTGGAGCAACTCAAGAACATCTTCCCAAGTTAATTTGGTAATTGCTTCATCATCACAACTGACAATCTTCTTCACAATCCCTTTCTTACGGTTTTGCATTTCAACAATCTTTTCCTCGATTGTTCCCAAGGTGATGAGTTTGTAAACAGAGACACTTTCTTTTTGGCCAATACGATACACTCGATCTGTCGCTTGATTTTCAACAGCTGGATTCCACCATATATCGTAGAGAATGACCGTATCAGCACCGACTAAATTCAGTCCTGTTCCACCTGCTTTTAAAGAAACAAGAAACACCGAAATATTTTTATCTTCATTAAATTCTTTTACAATCTCTAAGCGATTTTTACTTGAACCATCGAGATAGCGAAACTCAATTCCTTGCTTTTTAAGATCATCTCGCATGATTTGAAGCATTCTCGTATATTGAGAAAAAATGACAACTTTATGTTCTCCTTCGATGAGTGTCTGAAGTAGTTCCAAAAGCATCTCATACTTTGCAGAATCTCCCATCTCTGCTTTTTCTTTTGCAAAAATGGC
Organism: Simkania sp.; assembly: GCA_028281425.1. GTDB lineage: Bacteria > Chlamydiota > Chlamydiia > Chlamydiales > Simkaniaceae > JANQJX01. Next base: position 1,103 of record JANQJX010000091.1, on the reverse strand, counting down.
AGGATGGCAACAAATCTGTTTGAGACGCGTTAAAGTCGCAAGCACATGAATTTGTACTTTGTCAAACCCATCTCTCTCCACAAGCTTGACAAGTTCATCTCTTGCGGATTCCGCATAAGAACGATAAAGGCTGCGCTGATTTGCATTGAGTTGACAATGGTAAATGTTCTCACTCAAAGGAGGTAAATCATCGAGAACATCTGTTTTCATACGACGTAAGATAAAAGGAAAAACCTTTTTACGTAAATAGCGTAGATTACGAAGCTGTTCTTCTCCAACAACACGCACATATTTTTCAACAAAACGATCATAACTTCCCAAAAAATTAGGCATAAGAAAATCAAAAAGGCTCCAAAGTTCATCAAGAGAATTTTCAATGGGAGTCCCAGATAAAATTAAACGATGCTCTGCTTGAATGAGCTTCACTGATTTAGCATTGCGTGTCCCACGATTTTTAATATGTTGTGCTTCATCAAGAACCATGTAACCAAAGGTAATCGGACTATAAGCTTCAATATCTTTTTGGATCAAACTATAAGAGGTAATCACCACATCATAATCACCTATTTGATGAATAAGATTTTTCCTTTGAGACGGCATCCCATCAATAATAATTGTGTTGAGCTTGGGATTAAATTTATGACACTCCTCTTGCCAATTATAGAGCAGTGAGGTTGGACACACAACAAGAGAAGGCCTTTTTTTTGTTTTGAAGGCTTGCGTCAGCGCCACAATCGCTTGCAATGTTTTCCCAAGCCCCATGTCATCGGCTAAAATTCCGTTGAGATACATCAGCCGCAATCTTTCAAGCCAATAAATCCCTTCTTTTTGATACTTGCGTAATTTTGCTTGAATTTCAGAGGGAATGGGAGAAAACTTAAACTCTTTTTCACCCAGCATTTGCTTGCGAACTTCTTCTAATCTCTTCGTCATCAAAAAGGTCACGGGAAGCCCTTTAAAGTGGGACTTATCGATACTTGCTAAACTCCAAAGAGGGCGCCTTATTTTATAATTATCAAGCTTTTCAATCCCCAGTTCATCGAGCAATTGCACTACTTTTCCCATTTCTTCAAGATCGAGAATTAAAATTTTTGGGAGCTTAT
>JANQJX010000074.1 GCA_028281425.1 Simkania sp. | reverse complement strand
ACCTGATATCCTCTTGGGATACCTTTTCTTTTATCGCTCACCACAATGGCTCTTTACCCTTGCAGCATAAAGCGGTTTGAAGCCTACACCTGTATGTCGACTTCGGAGGACCTTCCTCCATCTCTTTTAGAGCGTTCCTCCGGTCAATCTCACAGACTGGAGGGTCATGGCACACACCTGCATTTCGCATGCCCCCTCTTTCGAAAAGGCACACAGATTGTTTTTTGAGACGCCAAGAAATTTTCAAAGGAAAGGTTTATCACCTTTCTGAGAGGATTTATTAGGTGTGTGAGCGAAACAAAGCATCCAGATTTTTTTTTTAGAAGTGGAGAGAAATTCAGGCTAGCTTTTTTTATAGAAAAAGTTTACCTTAACTCCATAAAGAGACCTTTGCATCACTCATTTCAGTTGTTTCAAATGAGTGATGCAAAGGTCCTACAAATTTAAATATAGGCTCTTAATGAAAACAATCCACCTTCTTTTCTTCTTTTTCTTTGTTTCTTTGCCCTCTCTTTTTTGCCTTGAAGGAATCTGTTATTCCTATCTTGAAAAAACGCTCTTTTCTCCTTGTCCTATCTCTCAGGCAATTCATCTCATTGAAGTAGATCCCTCTTGCTATAAAATAAAACCCGTAAAAGCTTTAGATTATGGTCTTGGTCGTGAGTCGGTTCTTTCGATTGCAAAAAGATATCGAGCAATTGCTGCTATCAATGGGGGATTTTTTGATATAGGAGGAACTCTAGATGGAAGAGCATGTGGATGCTTAAAAATTCATAATTGGTACGCACTTCCCTTCAAACCAAGAGCCTGTATTGGTTGGTCTTTAAATCACTCTCTTCCTCTCATGGATAGATTGCTCGTTTTTATCCGCTGTGACTTTGATGGAAAAACCTTTTATTTAGACGGACTCAATCGAGAAAGAAAAGAAAAAGAGGCTATTTTATTTACCTCTGAATTTCATAAAACAACTCTGACCTATCCAAATGGAGAAGAATTGATCGTTGAAGAAGATGTGATCACATCGATTCAAAAAAACCAAGGAAGCTCTAAAATTCCTTTCAATGGCTTTGTACTTTCCATCGATAAAAAACATCCTTTTTATGGAAAACTTAAAGAAGGCCTCCCCATTCAATTTCAAGTAGAAATTCACTCTCAAACAGGTTTAACAGATCATAAGGACTGGGAAACTTGTGATTTTATTGTTGGAGGAACCCCACTTCTTATTTATCAAAATGATCTTATTACAAACTTTGATGTAGAAAAAACAAGAAAAACCTTTTTAACAAACCGCCATGCTCGAACAGCTGTTGGCATTTTGGAAAATGGTCACTTTCTCTTTGTTGTTGTCGATAAAACAAATTTTTTTGATGGCATGACAATGCTCCAGCTGAGAAATCTCATGAAAGATCTCGGTTGTACTTATGCTATGAATTTAGATGGGGGAGGCTCTTCTACAATGGTTTATGAGAATATGATTGTCAATTCTCCTTTTGGAGATGAAGATGAAGATTTTGGAAAGAAGAAAGTACGTCGAGTAAGTGATGCCATCATCATGATTCCTAAAAATTTAAACTAATTTCTCTTCGCATTCAGAGGTCTTAAAGAATCTCAATGGCTAAAGCAGCGAGAGGAGATCGTTCTGTTTTCTCAAAAAACATATGTCCATAGATAGGATAGCTTTTAAATTTTCCAACAACATAGGTAAGCGCATTCGAATCTTTGTCGAGATAAGGATTATCAATTTGAGTCGGATCTCCCGTTAAAATCACTTTTGTCCCCATACCTGCTCGCGAAACAATCGTTTTCACTTCATGAGGCGTTAAGTTTTGAGCTTCATCAATAATAATGTAGCTATGGGCAAGAGAACGTCCTCGAATAAAGGTCACAGCTTCCATCTCAATTTTTTCACTTTCCATAATCCATTTTTTTGTCTCGGTGATATTTTCTCCTCCAGAACAGGTTTCACAAACAAACTCGAGATTGTCATAAATAGGCTGCATCCAATGATAAATTTTCTCCTCTTTTGTTCCTGGCAAATAACCGATATCTTTCCCAAGAGGCATAATAGGCCGCGTGATTAAAATACGACTATAGACATTTTCATCAAATACCTTTCGTAACCCTGCGATAAGAGCTAAAAGAGTTTTACCAGTTCCGGCTTGCCCAATTAAAGTGACAAGTTGAATTTGATCATTCAAAAGAAGGTCTATAGCACATTCTTGATGATCATTCAGGGGATGAATTCCCCAAATATCGCTATGTCGAGAAGCAAGTAATTCAAATCGTTTCTCTCCAACATGATATTGACCAAGAGCACTGGTATGCTCATCGGAGCTAAAACGGCAATATTCATTTGGAAACCATTTTTCTTGTGACCAATCAAGGATCCCACGGGTCATAAATTCATCAATATTTTTCTTTTCCACTTTTATGTTCCGATATCCCCGATAGAGGGTATCATACGCTTCTTTAAAGCCTTCATAATCTTGTGCTAAAACTCCAATAGATTCCGCTTTAATCCTCAGCATAAAATCTTTGGAAATCATAACCACGTTTCCTCTTCCCTCTTGTTTTAACTGGTAAGCTACAAAGAGGATACGGTGTTTGTTGGAATCGATAGAAAAAGGAAACCCTTGTTTATCAAGACATTTAGTTTGGACAAAAAGGGTGATCTTTGATCCATTTTTTAGTTGTACTCCTTTAAAAATACTTCCTTTTAGCTCATCGATTAAGCGAATAAGATGCCTTGCATTTTTTCCAAGTTCATCTGTAAAATGTTTGAGCTTATCTAATTCTTCTAAGACGGTAAGAGGAATAATAACATCACTGTTTTCAAACCGCATAAGCGCATTTGGATCATGAAGAAAAACGTTTGTATCTAAAACAAATGTTTTACGTCCCATACTTTTCCTCCCAAGTAAAAGGTTTTAAAGCAAATGTTTAAGTCATTTTTTAAATTCATCTTCACGATTTAGACCGGTAGGATTTAATATTTCCAACTATATTTCAAACGATTAAACCTGACTCACTTACCTTACGCAAAACGAGAAGCAGTCACACTTAACTCTTTTGAGTCTCATGGATTTTTCAAAACCTCTTACTATGTTTACCCCTCGTTTTGCATAAGATAAATGAATCACACAAATTTTAATCTTAATATCTTCTGAAAAAGAAAAAAGAGTTTTTGTTCGATCTAAAAAAACTCTCTTTTTTTTTATATTTATGGATTGGATTGTTTCGATCAAGGTAGAATCAGAAATAAAAAATTTTGGGAAATGCTTTCAATTGAGATTAGGAAATTTAAGATTCATAGCATCTTCAGCTGCCCACTTGCATTTTGCGGGAATTTATTGGATGTATCAGCGAAACAGAGGGTACAGATTTTTCTAGAAGTGGGGTAAAATGGATTTCGTGTAAGTCCATTTAAAAAAGATATTTGATTAAAAAGTATCTATTTTTTAAGTTGCTTAAAAAGATAGGTTTAAAAAACCATTCAGCAATCTATCCATTAGAGTGCTAAATCAACTTGACATCGACTCTCTAAGTAGAATATAATAAAAGGTATAAAGGTAACCATTACAATTTTATTTTTGAGGAAGAAGATATGAAGAAAATCAATCAGAAAATCTTAAGCCTACCTCCTTACATTTCCACTTCCTGGAAAAATATCAATACATTGCACATCAAAGAAGTTGAAAATCAAAAAATTCTTGTTGTGGTTTTAAATACAGGATCTAAAGTAGAAATCCCTCATTTAAGCAAAGAACTTCTCGATGAGGTCTTTGCTATCCATGAAAAATATTTAGAACAAGAAACAGAAACAAGTGATACCACTGCCAAGCAATACGAAATGGGTCAAAACCGAACTTTTACTTTTCCAAATGGAACTCCCTTTCAAAATGGAAACTTAGGAAATATTGATCAACTCGGTGGGTTTCTTCATCACAATCCAGAACAATCTCATGCTCCTAATCTTCCCCAAGATATGATCCAAAAGATTGAAGCCGTTTCTAAGAATCTTGGTATCGATTTTCAACAAATGAATCTTCCTAAAGCAGAGCCTCATTGCAACTGTCCCTATTGTCAAATTGCAAGAGCCATTCATTCAGAAAATCAAGAATCTCATGAAATAGAAGAAGAAATTTCTGATGAAGACTTGAAATTTCGCGATTGGAACATTGAGCAAAAAGGAAAAGAACTTTATGAAGTGACAAATCCTATTGATCAAAACGAGCATTATCAAGTCTATCTCGGAAATCCCATTGGATGTACCTGTGGTCAAAAAAACTGCGAACATATCCGTACTGTTTTAAATAATTAACCTATTATATCCCTCAAAAGCTTTGAAAAAGCCACTAGCCCATCTTTCGCATGCCCTCTCTGGGAAAAGGTGCGCAGCCTCTTTTTTGTTAACGTCAAAAAGCTTATCTTGGATAAGATTTGAGATCTTATCCTCGAGAATTTCTTGCATGTAAAGCTTGCGCATAAAATGCGGTTTAGCCCCGCGCAGGTTAGCTCCTGTATCTTTTCATAAACATTTATTTCTCTACGCATCTATCATTTCTTTAGATGACTTACAAAAAGTAATGGTATTTTAAAGAGTGACTTTTTAAAATGAGCATGTAAGCTTTGGATAGGAGGATTTATTTTTATGTTGCGATTTTTCGTTTTGAGTTTCATGTTTTTCATAGGCGTATCACCTTTAAAGGCTGAAAGTTCATTTTCAAAATCTATTTCTCAAACTCAGTCCCCAAATTTCAAAAAAGAAGCTTCTTTTCAAGCTTTTACTGGAAAAATCCTTGGAACAAGTGTCCGTATGCGAATTGCTCCTGATCTCGATAGTCACATTATTACAGAACTTGCAAAAAATGATTACGTTGTTGTGACTGGAGAAAAGGGAGATTTTTATGCGGTATCTCCATCAGAAGATTTAAAAGCTTATATTTTTCGCGGCTTTGTCATAGATGATATTGTTGAAGGAGAAAGAGTCAATGTGCGCCTTTTTCCAGATAGAGAAGCCCCCATTCTTGCAACTTATAGTACGGGAACTCTTATAGATAAAAGTATCATTTGTGAAAGCAATAGCAAATGGCTAGAAATTTCTGTTCCCAAGCACACCTGTTTTTATATTGCAAAAGAATATATTGAATACGCAGGTAAACCCGAAATGAAAGAAGCTTATGAGAAGCGTAAAAAAGCTGTAAAAGAGCTCTATGAATCCATTCAAACCTTAGCCCAATCAGAAATGTGCAAGCCTTTTCAAGAAATGGATGGTGACCGTATCATTCATAGTTTTGAAGCAATGATTCATGATTACCCAGATTTTCCAAGTTATGTTCAAAAAGCAACACAATCTCTTCATCATTTTCAAGAAGACTATCTTTATCGGAAAATTGCTTATCTTGAAGCAAAAGCCTCTAACATTCTTAAGCAAAAAGAAACACCCTCTACTTTTGCACCTGAGGAGAAAGTGTCACCTACAGATCGCATGAAAGTTTGGGAGCCTATCGAAGAAGCCCTTTATCTCTCTTGGTCTGCTATGCATCATGCAAAAACCATGGAAGATTTTTATATCGACCAAAAACTTAAAGCACAAACCTTATCAGGAATTTTAGAAGCTTACAAAGATCCTATTAAAAACAAACCGGGAGATTTTATTCTAAAGAAAAATGATTTTCTTTCAGCTTATCTCTATAGCACACATGTAAACTTAGAAGCCTACATCGGAAAACAAGTCACTCTGATTGTAGCACCTCGCTTTAATAATTATTTTGCCTTTCCCGCTTTTTATGTTTTAGATGTTGAATGAAAAAATTCTCTCACAAAATGCCTATTTTCTTTTAAAGTATGGAGTTAAGAGAGTGGTCTTTTCGTATTTTAAGTGCTGACACACTCACACAAAAACTCTTGACTCCTCCTTGCTTGACCGACAATCATCCAGGTCCCCTGATGATTTGGAATGAGCCTTCTCGTCCTGATAACCTCAAATTTTCTAAGTGGACAAAAAAAGAAAAACTTTCCCCCTTTCACGATCATCATGATCCTAACAAAAGAGCCATATGCCTTCATCGGTTTGCAGGGCATGAACTTTTAGCTGTTGAAATCATGGCTTATGCTCTTTTGCGTTTTCCAGATGCCCCTTCCTCACCTCATTTCGAAAAGGACTTGCTAATATTCTAAAAGAAGAACAAGCTCATGTCCGCCTTTATTTAAAACAAATGCATATTTTGGGAATCAAATTTGGAGACCTTCCTGTTTACCGTCATTTTTGGTCTTATATTCCTTATCTTACTTCTCCCCTTTCTTATATTTCTGTCATGCACTTAACATTTGAAATGGCAAACCTCGATTTTGCTCCAATGTATGGGAAGTCATTTGAAAGGAATGGAGATTTAGGATCTGCAACACTTATGAAGCAAATCTTAAATGATGAAATCCAACATGTCTCTTTTGGTTGGCACCATTTCAAAAAGTTTAAAAAACGCGAGTTGCGGATGAAATGAATGTAGCTCTGAATCAAAAGGTTATGTAAAAAATCACTTGCTATTTTTTCTAAAAAAATTTTATCATTTAGTTGTTTTTATATTTTCAGAGATTTTAAAAATATTTTTTTAAATCTATTTTCGTTTGTATATTTCACAAGCATTAAAAAGTGAAATATGTTTTATAAAAACAAATTTTTAAACCTAAGCCTTTAAAAGGCATAAATACATAAATGAAAAAATTCACTCAATATTTAAGGAGACTAGACTCATGGCTACTTCTATCCAGTCAAATGTTAACCCCAAAATAAACCAATCCAGTCCACCATTAAAACCTTCTAAACAACTCATTAATCCAAAGACTTCACCCGTAGTTTCTCAAGCCTTGTCAAATGCAACGTTACAACCTTCAAAAACCTTCCAGGCAACTACATCCAACATAACTCAAACCTCTAACACATCTTCTAGCCAAGATTCTCGACGTGAAATGTCAACTTCAGAAATCCCCCAATCAACTACATCCAGTCTTAACCAAACCCCATCTTTTCTAACATCCATTTCAGAAACCATCACAGAAACCCTCGATTTATACCAAGCACATGTAGATGAAATGGTAAAAGAAGTCATGCAAAGTGAACTTATTCCAAAAAAGGATAAAGCGTATGTTAAAGAAAACCTCAAATCCCTCGCTATAAAAAAGTATAAGGCCCAAAGGAGCAAGTATGATCCCCGAAAGAACCTTGATGAAATTACGACCATATTCTTTATATACAAAGGCCAGATGAAAACATTTCAAATATTCAACTCTTCTATTCAGAGCTATAGCATTGGAAAAAAGGATGTGCGAATGCTTCCACATCTTACGTGTTACGCAATTGCATTTCCCTCTCCGGACAAATCTTCAAATGTTAATGATGAATCCCGTTCCTCCTGTTGCACTTGGAAATGTGCATTAGTGTTTACTACAGCAATGGCTGTCATTATAGGGGTTGTGACTCAATATGTACTTCCCCAACTTGCACAACACCCAATTAGCTTCGAATGGCAAGAATGGCAAGGATGGCTATGGGAAGGAAAAAATGTGACCAATCAAACTTTATTTTCTAATATAACCAATTCAACTTTTTGACAATCACTCATTTAAATTCATTAAATATAAAGAGCAGTTTTTCGTTTAAATGCTGCTCTTTATCCATTTTTACCCTTTTTCCTCAAGAGACACATTGCTTTGCATTTCATTTGAAGCAAGTTTTCTTGGAACACATTCAAGAGGAGAAAGCTCTTCGAGTTCTATATTTTCTCCAGCAGCCCCCAACTCTTTAAATTTACGTGCAGAAACTAACACACGCATTTCTAAAGAACCAACGGCTCTATTATAAGCTTCAACAGCTTGGACAAGACCACGGCCTACTTTTGTCCAATGTCCACTCATATCGACAATCCGTTTATAGAGTTCATGTCCCAAATTGCTTACCTTTTTTGCATGTTGCGATAAGGTATCTTGCTTCCATCCATAAGCAATTGCTCGCAACAATCCAATGAGTGTTGTGGGTGTTGCAATCACAACGCCTTGCTCAATCCCTACTTCGATCAAAGTAGGATCATATTCTAAAGCAGAATTAAAAAAATTATCGGAGGGAATAAAAAGCACAACAAATTCAGGTGTAGGAATAAAATTTTCCCAATAAGATTTTTTTCCAAGAATTGAAACATGATTTCGAAGAGCACGTGCATGAGCTTTTAATTTTTGAATTTTATACTCAATGTCATCTGATTGTACTGCTTCTAAATAGGCATCACACGGGGTTTTTGCATCAATAACCACCTGTTTTTCACCGGGAAGACGTATAATTAAATCAGGGCGAAAATGACTTTTTGCATCTGTTTGCTGTTCAAAAAAATCACAATGGTTGACCATTCCAGCAAGTTCAACAACCCGTTTGAGCTGGATTTCTCCCCATCGTCCTCGGACTGTAGGCATACGGAGAGCTTTTACCAAAGTTGATGTTTCTAATTTGAGCTCCTTTTCAGTTTTTAGCATGGTTTCAAGTTGTTCTTTAAGAGCTCCTTGTTCTCCTTTCCTTTCTTTTTCAAAAAGACGCATGCCCTCATCAAGGTTGCGGAGAGATTCTCTAACAGGTTTCACGACAGCTTCAAAAACCTGTTGTTTCTTATCTAGATCACTTTTAGCTTTTTCATGAAAACGCCCTAAAGTCTCATGAGCAAGATGGAGAAAAGATTGACTTGTCTTATCGAGTGCTTCAGCAGATAATGCCTTGAATGCTTGCGTGAGCTTTTCTTGTTCTTCTCTGACTAAAGAGAGTCTCTCATCTGAGAGCTTTTTTTGTTCATGCATCGATGTTTTTAATTCTGCTCTTTCTACTTGAAGGGCAACGAGTTCTTTTTCAAGTTCTTTGATTTTATTTTCAGCCTTTTGGAGTTGCTTTTTCCTTTCTCTTAATTTTTCCATGCGAAAAAAAAGATAAATCGATAAACATATCAATAAAATGCATCCAATTTTCATAAAATTTTTCCTTATTGTTTTTAACTCGATGAACAAGTTTTTTTTCTTTATCAATGTAAAACTCAACCATCACTCTTTCCCTCAGAAATAGGAATCACTAATCCCTCGAAGTGCGCCCTAAAATAGAATCTATATTTAGCTCAATTCCCTCTTTTTTATTTTAGGGTATGTGATCAAGCTTTTTAACTCACCTATCTAGCTCGCGTTTCTTACCACTTCTGTTAAAAAGAAATTGGTTGATCCGCAAAATGAATCCCTGGATTTCCAAAGGGGAAAGTCCCCTTTGGTGGAGGTAAAGGGGAAAGTCCCTATTTTTAATCCCAAATTGGTAGCAACTTGGGGTTTTAAGAGACGCCGCTCTTTGAATAGTCTGACAAAGGGGACAATGTCGTTTGTACAAACCCCTGAGTTTTTTTGAAAAATACGAAATTGACAACTTATCTCTTTCTGAAAAACAAGTGGATCAGGTAAATTGAGTTGTTTACTGCTAACTTCTACTATTTCAAGCACATGCTTTAAAATCCCAGGGGTTCATTTTGTGGATGAACCAGAATTTCTACGACACATTACGTATCAAAGTTCCCTTTCATCCGAATCAGGCTCAAAATCGACCAGCGTTTTTGATTTTTTACCGGCAATTAAACGGATGATTGTTAATAAACACCCCGTGAGAATATAACCCAAAGACCCAATGATAAGAATGATGGGCAAATAGTAAAAAATCCCATAGATAATAAAAATTGCAATTAAAACGGTAAATAAAATCAAATGAAAAGAAGGAACCCGAAAATGAAATGTCTTCAAGCTGGGGAATTTCCATTTACATATCATTAAATATCCAATAAGGATCATAAAACAAGTCAGTCCAATGGCTTTAATAAAATGAGAAAAATGAGGAAACCAAGCTTTAAAGAAGAAAGAATTAAGAAATAAATTTACAGAAACAGCTCCTGCTGCTGCTGCTGGAATAGGAAGTCCAGTAAAATTTTTGTTTTGTTCTTTGACTCTTTCCTTATCTCCTTTGGTTTCTTGTGTTTTGAGGTTAAAACGTACAAGTCTTAAAACGCCACAAATCGTATAGAGCATCGCCCCTAAAACGGCAAAAAAAGAAAGCCCCGATCCATTTTCAAGTGATAAACTTTTTAAAAAAAGAACAGAAGGAGCCACTCCAAAAGAAATCGTATCAGCAAGAGAGTCAAACAAAATTCCAAATTCACTTTCAGCATGAATAATACGAGCAACGGCCCCATCTAAAAGATCAGCAAAAGCTGCAAGCAAAAGAAGAAGCGCAGAAGAATAAAGAAGCTCATAAGCCCCAGCGCTTGGATCACTGAGATTGACTTTAAAAACAACAAATAAACCACAAGCAAGGCCAAAAGCAGTAATGATATTGGGAATTAAATAGATTTGGCGCATTTCCTAATCAAAGCAAGGTTGGAGTCGATTTTAGGCTAACACATTTAAATCCCTGAATGCTACCAATTTTTCATGATCAATAGGATCTTTGACTTAGAATAAAATAAATTTAAAAATTTACTTTAACCCCATAAATCCCTCAGAGTGCAATTTATTGCGTATCATCAGCTTTCAAAATAAGTGCATGTACAAGATGAGTGCTGAGCCAAGGTGAATTCACCTTGGTGAAAGTGAGAAGCGAAATCAATGCACTTATTCGGAACTGCCTTTTTGGTTAGATTTTTTGAAAGACATTCTCAATTCTTTCGAAAAATTCTCCAGTTCAAGGCAGCCCCTATTCTAAAAGACGGATGACACGCAAGTAGGTCGTACTCTGAGGTACATCCCGCTTTAAGAAAATGCAATAGAAGTTTTTTCCAGATTTTTTTAAATCACCCGATTTGCAACAAGCTTAGAAGTGAATGTCTAACTTTGCACTGGTTTTTTAAAATCATTTTTTTACATAAAAGGCTCTATTGTTATACAATTCCTGTCATCACATAGTTTCCTTTGTTTTAAAATTTCAAAAATTAGGAGAAATAACTATGGCTTCATCTATTAGTAACAATCCGACTTCTATGCAACAAGCATTATATCTAACACAAGAGTGCATTCAAAAGATAGATCCGATCCCAAATGCAGATTCTCATCCCCTTTATATAGATTCTTCTCAATTAAACAGCAGTCAAATACCTACCAATAGAGACTCAATTTGGAAAAACTACAATCCTAATTCATGGAAAAAGCAAAGCCCTATTATTATTTTTAAATCTGAGTTTATACCTGATGACCTAGTAACACATTTGATCACAAAAAAAAGAGCTCTCGCTCTTGGAAAAAAGTTTATTTCAGGAACTCATATCACAAACAAAGAGGGTTTTTGCCGCACATTTGTTGTGATATGTACATCTATAAAAATGAGCGCCGATTATCACTATAATCAAGGACATACGATAGCTCCATTCTCATCTAATTATTACTTTCGCAATGTCGTCCTTTTCAGTACGGTTCATCCTGATTTTGAAACTTTGGATGTAGCTGCAGAATGCGTGTTTTTGGAACCCAACCCTTTTAAAGGGATTCATAAACTGAATTGGACCCCCTTAAAAAATACGAAAGACCAAAAAGATGTCCAAATCCATGATCATCAAATAAAACAATGGATCATTTATTATCTTTTTAAACGTCATATTAAACCTTCTAATCAAGACGTTTCAAAAAATAATCTCACTTCTGACCCAATAGCATTGATCACAAGCTTGATTACCAAGAACCAACCTCCTGACCTTTTAATAGATAAATTCATGAAAATCGATGCGAAGATTCCCATAAATTCTCTTTCTTTTTATGGTAGAGCACGTTACAAACAAGTATCATTTCATGCATTTCTTGAGCCATTATATCGTATCTGTTATTTACAGCTCCTCAATGAATTGAATGCAGCTAACAAATGCATTTTAAATCCATATATTTTCCCTTTAGATCCTGCAAAGATTTTCAATCAAATGCTTGGAGAGCAGGGGGCTCAAATGATGATTCGATTGCAAATACTTGCTTTGCAACAGTTAAAACAATCCCACCCTCATCTATTTAAAAAAATGTTTGCAATTTCTTTTAGCGGAACATCTATCGATCCAAGGGCTTTAATTATTTTCAATTCTGTCTTTAAAGATCATAAAGTTACAATGTATCGTAGAGAGTCTTTCTTTGAAGGAAAGAATTCGACTTATTCAGGACCTCAAGGAGTAGCCTTAATTGTAAAAAATCTTGATAATGCTTTTGGGAATGATAATCTAAATGGAAAGGTATATAATGGTAAAGGTGAATCTAAGGATGCTATCGTTGGAGCTTATTCAAATTCAAGTCTTTTACTCAGCCCTAAAAATCCTCATTTAACGGATCATATAATGTCCGTAACAACGAATCACAATCCTTTTTCATTAAATCATTTCATGAAAAAAGTATAGCTTTGATCCTACTCCGAGGTAATATCAAATGATAGGAGCTGCTTGGATTTGAGTCTTTTTCTTCTTTTCCTAAATCCTCCACTTGGGATACATTGATGGATCATGGCAAGGTTCCCAAAACAGCTCCTATCTCTTATCGCGCAGTTTCAAAAATTGCCTGGAGTTGGAAAAAAAACAGCTGAGCGTTTTGCTTTCCAATTACTCGAGTGGGATGCATCCCACCTGCATACTTTCGCAGAAATTCTTAAAACACTTCAAGAAAAGATCCCTCATTGCAGCGAATGTGGATGCTTAATCGATGGAGTGATTTGCGCTTTTTGCGAAAAAAGTCAAAGAGATCCAAAGCTTCTTTGCGTCATTGCAACCCCAAAAGATGCTTATGCCATTGAGGAAACAGGAAGTTTTTTAGGGTTTTATCACGTTCTTGGAGCTCTTTTATCTCCTCTTGATGGGAAAACCCCAGAAATCCTTGGGATTCCCCGTCTTATGGAACGGATCATGTCTCTAAAAATCCTTGAAGTGATTCTCGCTTTTGACTCTACATTAGAAGGAGATGCTACTGCTCTTTTTCTGAAAGAACATCTTCAAAAAAAAGGAGTGAGAGTTTCTAGACTTGCTTTAGGACTTCCTGTTGGAAGTTCTCTTGATTTTGTCGACGAAGGAACGCTTTCCCAAGCTTTAGAAGGAAGGCAACTATTGCATTAATTCGAAGAGCTCCCCTATAATCAGTTGTTTCACCTCAATCCAAATCGGAAAAATAAAGTAGCATCGGAAAATCATGATAAAAAATTCAGAAAAAATAAAAAATCGCTATCAGCAAACAACAAAAGCTTTTTTTTCTTGTTTCTTTTTGTTTCTTTTTTTTACAAAGCTCCATGCTCTTGATTTCCTTTCACAATCTATAGAACAAAAAAAAATCGCAAATATCACTCTGATTATGGAAAATTTGCCAAGAGGAGGCACTTTTGATCAGCAGCGCGCCCTTTCAAAACTGAGAACCAAAGTTGGAGATCCCTTTTCTCAAATCACATTTGATCACGATCTTAAAAATTTGTCTGAAGAATATGACCGCACTGAACCTCATGTGACTCTCCAAGGAGGAGAAGTTTATATCACAATTAAAATTTGGCAAAAGCCTACCATTCGTTCCATCAAATGGCATGGCAATCGAAAGATGAAGACCTCTACCCTCCAAAAAGAACTTGGAATCAAACCCCATACTCTCTTTGATAGAGATGCCTTTAACCTCGCTTTCAATAAAGTCAAAGAGTATTATATTAAAAAAGGATATTTTGAATCAGAAATCGAATACAAAATCATTCCCTATGATCAGACCAATGAAATCGACATTGAACTCACCGTCCATGAAGGTCACTCTGGACACATCAGTAAAATCACTTTTAGTGGCCTTTCTAAAAAAGAACAAACCGCAATTCTTGAATTTATTCAAACAAAAAAATATAACTTTTTTACAAGTTGGCTGACAGGTCATGGAAATTTTCATGAAGAAGCGATTGAACAAGACCAACTCATCATTGTTAACTACTTGCAAGAGCAAGGTTATGCCGATGCAACCGCTCATATTCAAACAAAAGAAGATTCAAAGGGCCATTTAGAAATAGAAATTCATGCCATTAAGGGAGAACTTTTTCATTTTGGTACAATTACACTTAAGGGCCAAGAACTCTTTAGTGAAGAGCAAGTTTTAGACAAGTTGGAAATTAAAAAAGGGGATCTTTTCTCTCCTAAAAAACTCAACGAAGCCATTCAAAATCTCAAAGATCTTTATGGAAAAGATGGCTATATTGAAACAAATATCAGCTATACCCTTCACCTCCTCCCTCAAGAGCCTATCTATGATGTTGATTTTGAAATTGAAGAAGGCAATCAATTCAGAATTGGAATGATCCGTGTTTTTGGGAATGTTTCCACTAAAAAAAATGTTATTTTAAGAGAATCCCTTCTTGTTCCTGGAGAAGTCTTTGACTCACGCCGTTTAAAAGCTACAGAAACACGTCTCCAAGCAGTCGGTTATTTCAAATCGGTTAATGTTTATGCCGTACAAACCCCAGAAGATCAATCTTTAGGAGAAAACTACCGAGACGTTGTCATTGAAGTTGAAGAAACACCTACAGGCAGTTTTAGTTTGTTTGGAGGAGTTAGCACAAGTGATAGCCTGTTTGCAGGTCTTGATCTTGCTGAAAACAACTTTAATCATCGAGGGCTAGCCTGTTTTTGGAGAGAAGGATTCTCTGCTTTAAGAGGAGCCGGTGAATTTGCCCGTATACGCGCTCAATTTGGGAAAAAAATACAAAACTATTCTTTTGCCTGGATGGATCCCTATTTCAAGGATACCCCTTGGCGCATTGGGTTTGATACAAATTTTTCCAAAAGTCGTGTTCAATCTGATGACTACCATGTTTCAACTCTTGGTGGATCTATTTTTGCCAATTATCCTATTACGAATTATTGGACATTTGGTCTCAAATGGCGTCTTCGCAATGCGATTGTTAGTATGGATAGTAAGATCGATAATGAAGAAGCTCAAAATGAAAGGCAAAACAGTGGTTTGGTCTCCGCTTTCAGTTCTTCTATGGGTTATGATACAACGGATAATCCTTTCAAACCTCATCGTGGAATACGCTCTTTTTTTGAACTTGAGCTAGGAGGGGTGAGAAGACATGACGATGATCCTCGCTACTTCCCTTTTTGGAAAATGAATTTTTTAAATACTTACTATTATCCTGTCTGGCGTAAAGGAACCCTTAAAATGAAAGGAGATTTCCGTTTTACCTATCCGTTTGGGACTGGAGAAAGTGCTAAGCTTCCTTTAAGCGAACGCTTTTTTCTAGGAGGTGACAATACGGTTCGAGGGTATAAGCCTTATAGTATCGGGCCTAAATTTCTGAAGAAAACTGGAGATGAAACAACAAATGCTCCCGAAGGAGGCATCTCTTCGACACTTCTTTCTATCGAATATTTGCACCAATTTTTTAGAATGCTTGATGCTTTTATCTTTTTTGATGGAGGTTCTATTTCTCAAAAAAGATTTGATATTCCAGACTTTCGCATGAGTTATGGATTTGGGTTTCGATTGGAATTAACAAATCGTATGCCCTTTATTTTTGGTTGGGGATTTCCAATGAATCCTGCAGATAAAGATGATGTGGAGCACTTCTTTTTTTCAATGGGTGCACAATTCTAAGAAATGGGTTAGAATAGAAAAAACAGATGATAATTTTTTTTAGGAGTCAAAGATGAAATTGCAAAAAGTTTTTTGCCTTTTTTTGATTTTTGGTTTTTGCTTTTTGAGTTCTATTCATGGCAAAGAATTAAAAACCGGAATTATTAACTTTACAACTTGTATTACTGAATCCAAGTATGGAAAACAAGAACAAGAGGCTTTTGATCAAGTCAAAAATAAAATGATTGCCTTAATGAACGATCTTGAAAAACAGCTTAAAGAAATTGCTGAAAAGCTGCAAGATTCGGAATATATCGATAGTCTTTCCCCTGAAGCAGAGCAAGAAACAAAATCACGCTTTCAGGCTCTCAATGAAGAATTAGGAAGATATCAAAACCAATATTATCAGGTGATGAGTCAGGCAAATATGAAGTTCATCCAAGTGATGAACACCCATGTTTCTTCAGCCTCTCAAATCATTGCAAAAAAAGAAAACCTCTCAATGATCTTTAAAAAAGAAGCCTGTTTTTACTGTGACCCTAACCAAGATATGACAATTTTAGCCATAAGCGAGATGGATAAAAAATTTGAGCAAGAGTCAAAAGTAGAAAAAAGGAAAGTCTCACAAATAGACAAACCTAAAGCTTCTAGCAAATAAAAAGGATAAGATGTCTACGAAGCGATTTTCACTCAAAACACTCGCTAAACTTACGGAAAGTCAACTTCTAGGAGATCCCTCTTATCTTATCGACAATGTAGATGATTTAGAATCTGCGACTTCTTCTGATGCCTCTTTTTTAGCTAATTTTCGCTATAAAGAAGCCATGAAAAAATCGGATGCTGGAGTGATTTGCATTGATGCCTCTACTGCTCCCCTTCCAAACAAAAATTTTCTTATTTCAGATAATCCTTCACGTACTTTTCAAAAAATTGCCGAAATCCTCCTCTCTTCTCAAATCCATAAATCGGGATTTAAAGGGATTCATAAAACAGCTATTATCCATCCAAGTGCTCAAATTGGCAAAGATGTCATCATCGGTCCTTATGTCGTGATTGATCAAGGGGTAACCATTGGGGATCAAACCGTTCTTCACTCTTTAGTAACAATTGGTCCTGGTGTCAAAATTGGGGGAAAATGCCTTTTTTATTCTCATGTGACCATCAGAGAACGCTCTATTATAAAAAACCGTGTGATTTTGCAGCCTGGGGTTGTGGTTGGTTCTTGCGGTTTTGGTTTTACAACCGATCCCAAAACAGGGAAACATATAAAACTCTCTCAAATTGGAATCGTGATCATTGAAGATGATGTTGAAATTGGTGCAAATACAACAATCGACCGTGCACGCTTTAAAAATACCCTTATTAAAAAAGGGACTAAAATCGATAATTTGGTACAAATTGCACACAATGTTGAAATAGGCGAAAACAACATCATTATTTCTCAATCGGGAATTGCTGGCTCAGCAAAACTGGGAAAAAATGTTTTTTTAGGAGGACAGTCAGGAGTGATTGGCCATGTTGTGATCACCGATAATGTCAAAATTGCAACGCGAGGTGGGGTGAGCAAGTCGATCCCTTATTCAGGGATCTACGGGGGAGGGCCTGTCTCTCCTATGGTACAATTTAACAAAAGACAAGTGATGATTCGAAAAATTGAAACCTATGTTAAAAGAATTAAGCAACTAGAAAAACGTATTAAAGCTTTAGAAAAAAAAACCTCTTTCTAAAGTTCTATTTAATCAGAAAAAAGAAAAAATACAAATCATAGGGTATGTCCCTTATTCTTTAGGTGGAGATCATGCTGATTATCTACGATAAAACAGAACAAGACAATCTCTTTAGAGAAATTAAAGCTCCTAAAAAAGGGTGTTGGATTCATGCAGAAAATGCTTTAACAAATGATATCAATCAAATTTGTAAAATTATCAATGTCGAATATACAGATATGTATGATTGTCTTGATAGATACGAAATCCCTCGCGTTGAAAAAGTGCAAGCAAATGTTTTGATCTTCACCCGCCATCCTATCGATCAAGAAGGAGGACTTTATACAACAACATTTACAATCATCTTAACAAAAGATTATTTCATTACCATTTGTCCTCAAAAAAGTCCTATTGTTGAAAATTTCATTTCTCAAAAACCCAAATTGAGCTCTTCTCAAAAATCAAAATTTCTCATCTACTTTCTTTTAAAGATCACGCAAGAATTTACTCTTCAAATCAAAAAAATTCGAACAAATGTTCTGAAGCAAGAAAAAAAGATGTCTTATGTTGACAGTCGAGATATCACAAATTTGACCTTAAATGAGGAAATTTTAAACCAATATCTCTCTTCGCTTGTTCCTCTTAGAAAAGTTCTCGAATCGATCACTTCAGGACGTTATACGATTCTTTATGAAAAAGATCAAGATCTCTTAGAAGATTTACTCAATGCCAGCATTCAATCAGAAGATCTCTGTTCGATCACTCTTCGCAGCATTCGCAGCTTACGTGATTCTTATCAAATCATTTTTACCAACCAGCTCAATAAAACCATTAAATTATTAACAGCTCTTACCATTATTTTGAGTCTTCCAACGATGATTGCAAGTCTCTATGGAATGAATGTCATCCTCCCTCTTGCCAATCTTAAGCATGCTTTTTCCATAATTATCATTGCAATCCTTTTAATCTCTCTTATTTCTTTGATTATTTTTCAAAGAAAAAAATGGTTATAACCCCAAGTTGCTCCCAATTTTTCAGTTCAACGCAGGCCCCATAATGACAAGGAGCTAGAATCGACATAAGAAAGAAAAAGCGCTTAAACAAAAGCTATGGATTTGTTCACAAACTTCGCTATGCTTTATTTGCAAACAAACTCACAGCTGCCGAGCATCGGTCATTCACAAGTTCTCAGCTTGCTAAGAACTTGAAAACAATCTTTCTCGGGAAGAAGAATGATTAACCCCCTACTCCTGGAGGGAAAATGCAACACTTTAGTTTTGCACAATTTTACGACATTTGAGTTTTGCGTTGACACAATTGAGAATTTTGTTGAAATTATTTCCCTCTTTAAGATAGAAATCTTACTATGGATTTGTCTCTTAAGTACCATGTTGGAAAAACCTATCACTCTTTTCGCTTTACCAAAGCGCTCCCTATTGAAGAGCTCCAACTTGTTTTATATGAGCTTGAGCATATAAAAACCGGAGCAAGGGTCATTCATTTAGCATGTGATGACCTAGAAAATCTTTTTTGCCTTTCTTTTCAAACCCTCCCTTTTGATTCAACGGGAGTGGCCCATATTTTAGAGCATACCGTGTTATGTGGATCAAAAAAATTCCCTATCCATGATCCCTTTTTTTCAATGTCAAGACGGAGCCTTCATACCTTTATGAATGCACTCACTGGCTCTGACTTCACCTGTTATCCAGCTGCTTCTCAAGTTGAAAAAGACTTTTACAATCTTTTGGAAGTCTATTTAGATGCTGTTTTTTTTCCAGAATTAAAAAAATTGAGTTTTCTTCAAGAAGGACACCGCCTTGAATTTAAAGAAAGCTCTAATCCCAATTCCCCTCTCCTTTTTAAAGGGGTTGTCTTTAACGAAATGAAAGGAAGTCTTTCTCATCCAGAAACACGTCTTTTTGAAGAAATTTCAAAAAATTTAACTCCTGATCTTACCTATGCCCATAATTCTGGAGGAAATCCTAAACAGATTCCTTCTTTGAGCTATAAAGAGCTCAAAGACTTTCATAAAAGGTTTTATCACCCTTCTCATGCTCTTTTTTTCTTTTATGGAAATCTTCCTCTTGAAAAGCACCTCGATTGCATTGAAAAGCAGGTGCTTTTTCAAGCAAAAAAAACCTCTCCACTTCATTTTCCCTCAAAACAAGCTCGATTTAAATCTCCTATACAAAAAGAGGCTTTTTATCCTTTAAACGAGGAAAATCCTAAACAAAAAAGCTTTATTGCCTTTGCTTTTTTAACAACAGAAATAGAAAACCAAGAAGATCTTCTTGCTCTATCAGTGATCGATTCGATTTTAATGGAAACCGATGCGTCTCCTCTTAAATATGCTCTTTTAAAGTCAGGTCTTTGTACTCAAGCTGATGGGTTTCTCGATGCTGATATGAGTGAAATCCCCTATATTATCCTCTGTCGAGGCACCTCGGCAGAAAATCAAGAAAAGCTTAAAAAAATTCTCTTTGATACCCTTAAAGTCATTGTCTTGGAAGGAATCGATCACCAAAAGATTTCAGCTGCTATCTTCCAGCTCCAATTTGAACGCTTAGAAATCAGTAGCGATTATGGTCCCTTTGGGCTCACTCTCTTTATGCGCTCAGCTCTTCTCAAACAGCATGGATGTTCAAGTGAAAAAGGGCTCATGGTTTATGAAAGGTTTCAAAAATTGCAAAGCCAAGTTCAAAACCCCTCCTATTTAACGGGACTTATTCAAAAATATTTTATCGATAATCCTCATTACCTTTGTCAGGCAATGCATCCTGACCCTACACTTGAGAAAAAAGAGATCAAAGAAGAAAAAGAAAAACTTAAGCAAATCCAAAGCAATCTATCAAAAAAAGAAAAAGAAACCATCCTTAAGCAAACCCAAGAGTTAGAAAATTACCGAGAAAAAATCAAACATCAATCGCTCGATTGCTTACCTAAAATCCATTTGGGAAACGTTCCAAAAGAAGTTCTCCATTTCCCCCTTTCTCATGTCACAAAAAAGGCCCTCAACATTTTTACCCATACTTGCTTTTCTAACCATATTGTTTATGCCGATCTTCTTTTTAAGCTTCCTCAAATCGATCAAGATGAACTTTGCTATCTTCAACTTTTGCTTACTCTCTTACCACAGCTAGGTTGTGGGAAACGAACCTACAAAGAAAACCTCGATTTTATCAATGCACATCTCGGAAATTTTAAAGTGACCTATTTTCTCTACCCTCAAACCGATAATCCCGATCATTTAAACCCTTGCTTTGCTCTTAGAGCAAAAACTCTTGAGCACAATATCGATAAACTCTTCACTCTTTTTATCGAAACATGTCACTCTTATCGATTCGATGAAAAAGAGAGGATTAAAGAGCTTATTCTCCAAATCGAGACAAGCTTGCAAAATCATCTCAATCAACATGCCCTTTCTTATGCGATTTTAACAACTCTTTCTCCTTTGACTTCTTCTGCAACAATCCATCAAAAATTAGGAGGTCTTCCCTATTTCAAATTTATTCAAAACCTTGTTCAAAAGATCGATCAAAAACTTCCTCTAATTTTAGAAAAACTTAACTCTCTTGCACAAAAACTTTTCCATCTTAATCAACCTCACCTTGTTTTGAGTTGTGACGAAAAAATTTTAAAAACAATTGATGATGAAAATTATTTTGATTTAGGAGAGCTCAATCCAAAGCCCTTGACCCCTTGGAGCTTTTTCAAAAAAGAAGCACCAAAAAAAGCAAAAGGATATACGATTTCAAGTCCTATTGCGTTTTCAGCTTACGGCTTTAAAACCTCTCTTTTTTCTCATGCGCATGCTCCTGCCCTTAGCATTGCTTCCTATCTCTTGGAAAATACTTTTTTACACAAAAAAATTCGTGAAGAAGGGGGAGCTTATGGATCAGGGGCCTGTTATAACCCTAGCTTAGGTCATTTTTATTTTTACTCTTACCGAGACCCTCATATTGCCTCAACTTATCATGCTTTCAAAGAGAGCATATCTCAACTTGCACGAGGTCATTTTACCGAACAAGAATTAGAAGAGGCCAAATTAGGTTTTTTTCAAAAGTCAGATACTCCTATATTACCGGGAAATCGCGCCAGTCTTGCTTACGCACGTCTTTGTGAAAAACGTACAAAAAAAGTTAGACAACAATTTCGAAACCATATTTTTAAAGTGAGTAAAAATGCCCTTAAAAAAGCGGTTCAAGTTGAACTTGAACATGTGAAAGAAAAAGGATTTGCAACCACTTTTTCCAACCGCTCTTTATTAGAAAAAGAAAATAAACGTCTTGAAAATATCTTTTCTATTTCTGAAATTTAATCTTTTTTTAACTTACCTTACGCAAAATGAAGGGAAGCCACAGTGAAAGATAAAAATCCCGTGCAATTGCTTCTCGTTTTGTATAACTCGATGAGCAAGTTTTTCTTACTGATAAAACCATAAGTTTATATTCTTTTTATTTTTTTAAATATTTATTGGGTATTAGAATGTGGACAGTAGAA
>JANQJX010000049.1 GCA_028281425.1 Simkania sp. | reverse complement strand
CGCACCTCAGGTTTGATCTATTTCCATAAATCTTTTGATCCAAGCTTACTATTTCTTAAAAATTTGCTGATTTTATCATGACTCACTTCTCCCTCTAATCTTCTTGAGTCATTTTTTTTCCTTTGATCAGAAAAAAAATCCCCCTTTCAAAAAAATCTTTCAACGTTCTTTTGCGTAAGGTGAGTAATCTAACCTAAAAGAATGGATTAGATGTATCGGAAAACAGAACATGTGGATTTTGTAGAGGTGGCGTAAAATACAGATGAGTTCCCATTGTTAACCTAAGCTTTGAGAAAAATTGGTAGGCTCTGTTTTCTGGGAGTGTTGCGAGCTGCAATTTTTTAACCAGAACTCTTTTGGCTTAAGTTAGCTAATCTAAATTTTAAATAGTTCTTAATAGATATTATTTTTTTTAATTATTGTTGCGTTATAAGATTTGATTTAAATTTCTAAAATATTTTTATACTTAAATTTTTATAACTAATAATGTATTACTTCAGTTTTTATTAATAACAAATATTTTTTACAATGGATTTAATTGTGACTACAGCAGCAGCATCAAATCAAACTGTTATACCAATTTTTGATAATCAAACTTTAAAAAAAGATAAAAAAGAGAAACAAAAAACTGTAGATCAAAAAATTCAAAACTTTATCAAACATGAATATGGAACAAAGAAAAATCGAGGATTTTTTAACACAATAAGTGCTTATATGGCAGGAATGCTTAACAAAAGGACAACGATTAAAGCTGCATCGAGGAATTGGGATAAAGAAAGATTGATCAATGGAAAAATCAAACAATTTCAAGAAATTGGGGGAGAGGGGGTACGTTTACAGACAAAATCTGGAGACTCTGTTGTCGGATGCTATTTTAGCCTTTCTAATTTTTATCAAAAGATAAAGGACATAGGAGGGAGGCCTGTTCGGTTGCGTTTCAAGTCAGATCATCCTTTTATTGAAAGTGCAGAGCCAGTCATCTTGAGTGCAAAAAATGGGTCTTCTTCCGTTTCAGGAGTTAGGATTCCCTATCATCCAAATTTAGAAGAACATTTTCGCAACCCTAAAGATTTTATCACATTTTGTAAAAACAATGATTACAAAGTATTATGGGAAGATACCTTATCTGAAATGACACCTTCTGGATATTTTTTCTCTTCTCGAAAGAAAAATATCATTCTTGTGAAGATTTCAAAAAGTGATTCCATCTCTCAACTTAAATCAAGTGAATTTGAGGTTAAAAAAAGAAACGCATTTAATCAGACAGAAAGTTTGATCTTTGATTTTCAGATCACAAGTGACCAAGCGATTCTTTTTGAGAAGAGTAAGGAGAGTTTAGAGAAAGAATTTAAAAAAAATCTTATTTTAGATTCTGCTGATTATATATGTTGGGATCTGATTTCTTATGGAAGTTCTACAATTCTTATAAAAGATTTGAATTTGTCGGAAAAAATTCAAGCAATGACAGCTGGGGAATTAAATATTTATCCTCTGATTGATTTAGAAATAGATGAAATTGAAACCTTGAATTTAGAAAAAACAGAAGAGAAAGGGGTGGTTGTGATTGCCCCACACCAAACGACTTCCTCTGTAGGAAGTGTCGATGAAATTTGCAAGTTCCTTTTGATGGGAATGAATGTTTTGGTTTATGATCATCCTGGAGTGGCTTTGAGTAAAGGTTATGTGAGTGAAAAGGGACTACGTGAAGCTGTGTTTAGTGTAGGAGACTTTTTAACCAAACAGCTTAAATTTAATCAGAAACAAATTGTCTTTAAAGGAGAATGTGGGGGAGGAATTATCGTTTCTGAGGCATGTAAACGCTTTCCAAATGCTCATATTTGGGCTGATCAATCTCCTCAAAATTACTGGGGTTCTACCAAAAGTTTTTTAAGAAAAGCTGTTAAAAAGCTTAAAGATGAAAAGGGAATTAAAAGCAAAATAACCTCTATGTTTTTTCAAATCGGATTACATCAAAATTTTTATTGCCCTGTTTCTCTTACTATGGGTTTAGTTTTACCTAAGATGGATCTATTAGAAAATTTTAAGAATTGTAAGGGCACTAAAATTTATACGATTGGAGTTCCTGATGCAAATGGAAAAGGGGGAGATGATTATGTTCCGCAAGAGCATCAACAAAAAATTCGAGAAACTTTAAATAGTATAAAAAACGAGAGTCATTTTATCGAAATGCCATCTTTTGGACATATCACTCATCACTGGTGGGCTTTAGAAGATGTTGAAGAGGAAATCTATCAGATCTTGCAAGAAAAAAATCTTCTTCATGGCCCTTTTGGGAATGCCCTTAAAAAAGAAAAAGAGCTCTCTCTTCCTGAAAAAGAAATTTCTTCAAAAGAGGGGTTTTTGAACAATACCTTAGGCATGTTCTTTAAAAAGAGTGTCTTTGGTTCATTTTAAAGGACTACTTTTTTGCTTAAGGATCTCCCAAGTTGCTCCCAATTCACGTATCATCGACTTGTAGAAATGACGTATGAATGCTTTCTGAGGCGATTCTTTTTCCTTTTGGGGATTTGCTCAATCCCCTTTGCTTTTTCTAAAGAGACGCGAGTTGCGGATTAAATGTTGATTATTGGGGTTTTTAGGCAAAGCCTCAAAAAAATAGATTGTACTTTTTACTCGATGGCTTATGTTTGGGGATATAAGAGTTTATTCTCATTCATTGACGAATCTTTCTTTTTTGGGTAAAATGAAAATCTGTTATCTTTAAAAGGCTACTCCTTTGACCTTATCTACACGATTTCGACAATTTTTTAAATTTCCTTTAAGGAAAAGAGCAAGATGTTTCGTAGCATGACAGCCTATGGCTGCTTTCAATTTTTTATCGAAGAGAGTGCTTTTTTAATTGAAATTGCTTCGGTAAATCGAAAAAATTTAGATGTGAATATTCATCTTCCGAAAGAGCTTTTATATTTTGATCTTTCTTTTAGAAAGAAGCTTTCTAAAGAGCTTAGGAGAGGATTTGTGACAGTGCGGCTGTCAAAAGAAAAAGGGAGATCAAACATAAAGGCTTTAGCAGGTTTAAACCCCGATGAGCTTAAAAAAAAATTAGAGATCTTAAAAAAAATAGCTTCTCATCTTGGCTTTGATCCAAAAAAAGAGATTTCGTTTCCTTTTCTTTTAAATTGCAATTTGTCATTTGATGAATCTTTGGATATGACATTCGATGAAAAAGGAGAAAAAGCTCTTATGGAGGGATTTGAAAAAGCTTTGACTCAATTTATCTTGATGAGAGAAAAAGAAGGGGCACTTCTTATGGCCGATTTTTATCCTTATCTTGATATGGTGGAGAAGGGACTCTCTAAAGTTGACAAACAAAGGGCAGCTGCAGGTTTAAAGTTTCAGAACAGATTGAAATCAAAATTAAAAGAGATTGGGCTTCTTTCTGACTCAGAGGATGAGCGTCTTTTAAAAGAGGTCGTTTTTTTTGCTGATAAAGTGGATTTTCAAGAAGAGATTACAAGAGTGTTTGCTCACACTCAACAGTTTCGAGAGCTTTTGTCATCTGACCAACTCAAATCTGGGAAAGAAATGGATTTTTTAATTCAAGAAATCAATCGAGAGCTCAATACAATTGGAGCAAAGGCTCAAGATCTTCAAATTACAAAAGAAGTTTTAGCCATGAAATCAGGGGTGGAAAAAATTCGAGAGCAGATTCAAAATATTGAGTAAAAGATGTCATCTTTAGGAGAAAAGCTTAAAAAAAAATTTTTGGTTGTGATCAGTGCTCCTGCGGGAACAGGTAAAACCACACTTGTGAAGATGCTTATTGATGAGTTTCCAGATAAAATGACTCAAAGCATTTCTTGTACGACAAGAGCTCCTAGAGAAAGAGAAGTTGATGGAAAAGATTATCATTTTTTGAGCAAAAAAGCTTTTCAAGCACATATTGATAGGTCTGAATTTCTCGAGTATGCTATAGTTTTTGGAAATCATTATGGAACGCTCAAAAAAAATGTTTTAGAAGACCGCCGTAAAAAGCATCATGTGATTCTTGTGATTGATACGCAAGGAGCTTTAAGCCTTAAGGGAAAGATTGAGGCCCTTTTTATTTTTGTTGCTCCTCCATCGACGGAGACTTTAAATGAGCGACTTATAAAAAGAAAAAGTGAGTCAGCTGAGATGCTTCAAAAACGTTTAAACCTTGCGCATCATGAGATAGAGCAGATCAAACATTATGATTATCTCATTATCAATGATGATTTAGATCATGCCTATTTGGTTTTAAAAAGCATTATTTTAGCCGAAGAACATCGAATAAACCATTTAGTCCTATAACACATCGTATAAGAAGAGGAATCTATGAAACGAGAGGAATTGACAAAAGAGACCTTTAAAGAGATTTTTGATAACAATTTTCAAATGACAAATTTTGCCATTGAATTAGCTCAAAAGCAAATCCATGCGGGGAATGTAGATTTAAGCATTGGAGAGCTTTTAAATGAAATTAGACGTAATCCTCCTAAATTGAGCAAAACAAAAAAAGAGAAAAAGGAGCAGGAGAATTCTTCAGAAGATGAGCAATAAGGTCCTCATCACAGCCGCGCTTCTTTATGCAAACGGAAGGCTTCATTTTGGACATATTGGAGGAGCCTATTTACCTGCCGATTGTTATGCTCGGTTTTGCCGTCTTCTTGGGAAAGATGTCCTTTTTATCAGTGGTTCCGATGAACATGGGGTTCCCATCACTTTGAATGCGGAACTCTCTCAAAAAACACCTCAAGAATATGTCGATTTTTACGATCAAATCAATCGTGAATTATTTGATAAATTTCAAATCTCTTTTGATCATTTCTCTCGAACGACATGGAAAGAGCATGCCGATTTGACAAAAGAGTTTTTTTTAGATCTCATAAAAAATGGGCATATTGAAGTCAAGATAGCAAAGGAGCTTTTTTCCTTAGAGGATCAACGTTTTTTGGCTGATCGGTATGTGGTTGGAACATGCCCTAAATGTAAATTTGAAGAGGCTAGAGGAGATGAATGCCCAAAATGTGGGGGCAGTTTTGAAGCTATAGAGCTTAAAAACCCTAGATCAAAGTTGACAAATGCAAAGCTTGTTTTAAAACCCACGAAACATTGGTATCTTCGGTTTGATCATTTTCAAGAAAAACTCCAAAAATGGATCAAGAAGAAAAAATGGAAAAGCAACGTGGTTCATTTTGCCCAAAATTATATCGATGAACTCAAAGAGCGGAGCATTACACGCGATTTAAGTTGGGGCATTTCTGTTCCTTTAGATGAGGCCAAGGGAAAAGTATTCTATGTTTGGTTTGATGCTCCAATCGGTTATATTTCGGCTACAAAAGAATGGGCAAAAAAGGTTAAAAAAAAGCCGAAGGCTTGGGAAGATTATTGGCTAGATCCCAAAACCCATTATGTGCAATTTATTGGAAAAGACAATATTCCTTTCCATGCGATTTTTTTCCCTGCAATGATTATGGGACAGAATCAAAACTATAAACTTGTCGATGAACTTCCGGCCAATGAGTTTTATAACTTAGAGGGGAAGCAATTTAGTAAATCAAGTGGATGGGATGTTGACTTAGAAGCATTTTTTAAGATATTTAGTGCAGATCAAATCCGCTATGCAATTGCTTCAAATGCCCCTGAAACGCAAGATAGTGAGTTTTCTTGGAGAGATTTTCAGATGCGCTCAAATACACATCTTCTTGGGAAGTATGGAAATTTTGTCAATCGGACACTTGTTTTTGTGAAAAACCATTTGGGTGGGACTCTTCCTCTTTTGGGGGATTTAGAAAGAGAAGATGAAGCCTTTTTAGAAAAAATTGAAGAGAAGAGAAAAGAGATCTATCTTGCCTATACCCATTTTCGGTTAAGGCGTGCAAGTCAAATTATCATGGAAATTGCAACTCTTGGAAATACCTATTTCGATTTTAAAAAGCCTTGGAAACTTGTCAAAGAGAGTTTATTAAAAAAAGAGCTTAAAAAAACTTTAGCGCTTTGTTTGAAATGTTTACAAACCTTGTCGATTGTCTCTTATCCTATCATTCCACATGCTGCAGAAAAACTTTGGAAGCTTCTTGGCTTTTCTTCTTCTTTGTCTGATGAAAATTGGGAAGATGCCTATCAAATGCCCTTGACTTTCAATGGCCTTTTGCCTGCTCCTAAAGTCCTCTTTAAAAAGGTAGAAGATGAACAAATTGAAAGGGAAATAGCAAAATTAAAGAAAAGAGAAAAGGAAGTAACATCTTTATCAAAACATCGGCTGAAGCCTTTTAAAGAGACCATCCCTTTTGAAACTTTTGAAAAGATAGATCTTCGTATCGGACTCATTTTATCTGCAACGCCTGTTAAAAAGAGCAAAAAACTTATGAAGCTTGAGGTTGATTTAGGACTTGAAAAACGGACGATTGTTTCAGGGATTCAAAATGCGTTTAGAGACTCTGATCACTTAGTTGGCAAAAAAGCTCTTTTTATTGCCAACTTAAAACCGGCTAAATTGATGGGAATTGAAAGTCAGGGATTACTTCTTTGCGTGGGAGAAGAAAAAGAGCTAGAACTTTTAGAAGTCTCAAAAGCCTGTCCTGGAGATGGAGTCTCTTAACCCGCATTTCGCGTGTCCAATCTAGAAAAATCCATAGGCTCTGTTTCGCTCACACATCCAATCAATTCTCTTAGTATCCATTCGGGAATTTTTTGGCTTTATACAAGTTAAGGGGGTCTGTCTTGAACTGAAAAATTGTTCAGATCCATTGAGATTTTTTTCGAAAATTGTGAAAGGTGCAAATTCACTAGGCTCTTGAGAGCAAAAGGAGATGCGACTGATGTCAAGCCTAAGGAGAAAAGATCCTTTAGACGAGGACTTTCCAGTTCAAGGCAGGCCCTAAGGACAATTTTCTATCAGCATTTGATTTAAACTGCTATAGCGTTTCAAAACATTATCTGTTTTAATGGCAATTGCAAGGGCTTTTTTTGTTCCCAAAAGCGTCACAAGTTTTTTTCCTCTTGTGATTGCTGTATAAAGAAGATTACGAAATAAAAGTTTAAAGTGGGAGGTATGAATGGGCATTAAAATGCAGGGACATTCACTTCCTTGGTATTTATGTACGGAAACAGCATAAGCAAGCATGAGCTCGTCGAGTTCAGAAAAATCATATAAAACTTCTTTTTGATCGAAAAGGATGGTAAGCTTTTGACCTTCAATATCAAGAGAAAGGATCCGGCCGACATCTCCATTATAGACTTTTTTATCATAATTATTTCGAATTTGCATGATTTTATCACCAAGGCGAAAAGTGCGTCCCATCCAATGGGTTTGAAGGGGGTTTGAATTGAGTACATTTTGCAAAATATGATTGAAATGGTCACTTCCAATGACTCCCCGTTTCATGGGTGTTAGGACTTGAATGTCATCAATAGGATCAAATCCAAATCGTTTGGGTAAAGTCGATTTGATGAGCTCAGCTATTTTTGCTAAAATCTCTTCAGGATTTTCTATTTCAAAAAAAATAAAATCGCTTTGAGGATCATTGCTTAAATCGGGAAAATATCCTTTGTTGATCCGGTGAGCGCTTTGGATGATTTGAGATCCTTTTCCTTGGCGAAAGATCCGTTTTAAGCGGGTTAAAGGAAGTTTTTTTGATAGGATCATATCTTTTAAGACATTTCCGGGGCCAACGCTTGGAAGCTGATCGATATCTCCAATCAAAATAAAGCGGGTTTTACTAGGAAGGGCTTTCAAAAGATGATACATCAATTGGGTGTCGATCATCGATGCTTCATCAACAATGAGAAGATCGCAATTCAGAGGATTGTCTCGGTTACGCTTAAATCCTCCTTCGTTAAAATCAAATTCAAGGAGACTATGAATGGTAAAGGCTTTTCTTGAAGTGATTTCACTGAGCCGTTTTGCTGCTCTTCCTGTTGGAGCTGTTAAAATAATTTTAGAGGTTAATTTTGAGGTGATTGCTAAAATGGCACGTGTGATAGTGCTTTTTCCTGTTCCAGGACCTCCCGTAATAATATGTAATTTTTCACTAAGACTTTTTTCAATGGCCTCTTTTTGTTCTTTTGCAAAGTGTAGGTACAATTTTTTTTCTGCCCAATCGAGTGCTTTATCAACTAAAACAGAGCGAATTTCACTTTGATTTTTGATAAGACGGCTAATTTCTCGAGAAATCCCCATTTCACATAGATAGAGAGGGCGTATCCAGATAAAAGGGATATGTTCTCCTTCCTTTTCTAAGGGGGCATGAATGATTCTTTTTTCCTGTTTAAGAGTTTCTATTTGCATATGAATTTCATCAGTTGTGACCTGTAGAATCTCCTGTGCTTTTTCTGAAAATTGTGAAACGGGATAGCAAACATGTCCCTCACGACTCATTTCCCAAAGCACATGTTCCATGCCTGCTTGAATACGCAAAGGACTGTTTATGGCAACTCCTAGATTTTGGGCAAGTTGATCAGCAGTTTTAAATCCGATTCCAAAAATATCTTTTGCTAAACAATAGGGGTTTTCCTGAACTTTGAGAATACTTTCTTCTTTGTAGGTTTTAAAAATCTTTCGAGCAAAAAGGGGGCTGATTTTGTGAGATTGGAGAAAGATCATAACTTTTCGGATTCCTTTTTGCTCATCCCAGCATGATTTGATATATTCTAGACGCTTTTTCCCAATTCCGTCGATTTCTAAGAGGCAATCTGGAGTTTCATCAATGATCGTGAGGGTTTCTATTCCAAAATGGTCAACAATACGCTTGGCATAAATAGGGCCAATGCCTTTGACCATTCCCGATTCGAGATATTTTTGGATTCCTAAAAGATCCACGGGAGCAGAAATGACGAAATGATCGACAACAAACTGGCGTCCATGCTTGGGGTGGTGTTTCCAATGTCCTTGGCAATGGATGGTTTCTCCAGGCTGCAAGGAGCTCATGGTTCCAACTAAAGTGATAAGCTCTTTTTCTTTTGGCTTTTTGAGTCTAGCAACAGTAAATCCTGTCTCTTCACTGCAGAAAACGATATTTTCGATATATCCATAAATTTCATCCATGGAGGTAACATAATCTAATTTTTCAAAAAACTCGACCTCTTTTTTATTGTTATAGCAGTTATATGGATCCCTTCAGAGCGCATCTTGTTTTGTGCTATCCACCTTTTACCCCGGATTGTCACCTATTTCGCGGCATCAGCTTTTTGAATAAATGCAGATATGAGATGAGCACTGAGTTAAGGTGGATTTCTCTTGATGGAAGTGAGATAAGAAAAGATTTTCCGAATGTATGTTTTTTAATGAGGAATTGAAAAAAAACAGAGGATGAAATAAACTTGCTTCCTCATTAAAATCTTTAAAGGTATGATATGACAACAATGATGTCCCAAGCGGTTTCGCAAGCTTATAATTATTTCACGAGTTTCTATGGATCCAATCATCCTGCTTCTGATTCTGTGAAAATAGAAACGGGTGCTAAGTGTCGTAGGGCAGAGATGTTCTTGACGATTCCAAAGGAGCCCCCTTCTATAACAAACCTCGTTTTTTGCATAGATACGAGTAGAAGTATGGGTAACCAACGTCGTCGAGAATCTTTAGATAAAAACTTGAATAAGCTCATCAATACTGCTTTAAAAGTTGCAGATTCAAGCCGTAAGATCATTAATATAGGAATCGTTGGATTTGACAAGGATGCGATAGTCATTTGTCCTGTAACTCAAATTAATTCTCAAAACGTTTTAGAATTGCAAAAAAAAATAAAAGACTATCAACTTAATTCTGGGACAAATATTCCTGGAGGGTTGGCATTATCTCGGAAACAATTAGATGAAATGGCACAAAAAACAAAAAATGTAAAACAGAATATACTTGTCCTATTGACAGATGGTGGGGCAAACAGCCACCTTAATAAGGAAGAAACGTTAAACGAGATTGGTCGAATGGAAAATTTGGAATTTTTTGCAATTGGAATAGGGAACAAGCATGATAAAGAGCTGTTAAAAACAATTGCTCAGAAAAACCGTGGTCAATACATAGATACTACATTAAAATCCTGTAGCATTACAAGTGCAATACAAAATGTTATAAATAAAATCCAACCTGTTGCAAGGTCTTTAACATTACAAGCTAAGAATTTATCTGATAACCAGTGGTATGTATATAAATGCCCTTCTCCTTCTGATTCGAAATGTGAACTCGGAGAATTTTTACCTGGCAACAAGATCACGATCGACATTATTGTGCAGTCTGAAGTTTTTCAAACAATAGCACCATCGAAATTATGTTTTGCATTGGAAAGTGATAATGTCACGCAAGAGTTTTATCCATTTACTGATTCGTAGCCTCTTATACCCCAAGTTGCTCCCAATGCGCGCCATCGACTTGTAAAAAATGATGTAGATACGAGATAAGCGCTAAGCAAAGGCGCATGCACCTTAGCGAAGGGGTGGAACGAAGTAGATGCGTTATTTCTATCAAAAGCGATGGGGTGTTCACGTGCTTTTATCAAACGCTTGTGTCATCTAAATTCTTCTAGGTGAGGTTGCAAGCTTAATGATTTTGGCTTGACATCGCGGGAAGGATAGGCCAAAAGAGCTGATGGATCATAAGCTCTACCTGGGTTGTGACGTCTGTGATTTTGTTCGCAAGAGTTCCAGCAAATCGGTTATTAAAGTAATGAGGAGAGTGGTGCTGAATATGATCAAAAAGGGTCATTCGAATATCAGCTAGAAGCTTCGGAACTCCCTTTGCCATTAGAAAACCCATGGTTCTTGAGGCCGTTTCTACATAGATAGTGAGTCCAAGTCCTCCTAAGATAATCCATTTTAAGGAATGCCAAGCAGCAAAACGATCTCCATCAAAACGGGTAAAAATATCGACCATATGATGAAGAATATAGGGCCAGAGAAGTGCATCCAAAGACCAAACGAAGAGGTCAAGAAAAAAGACAAAAAAGAAAAGCCATTTCTGGGGACGCATAAATCGCCATATAAAATGTGTCAGTTCTTTATAGGAAATCATCTTGGCTTAAAGTTTATGACAGGGCTTATAATTATAGCAAGATCATCTGAAACTATTGATAATATATGTCATTTGATATAAGTTTTATCCGATAAGGTTCTAAACGTCATCATTGTTCCGGATTAGCTCAGCGGTAGAGCAGCGGACTGTTAATCCGTTGGTCGCTGGTTCGAATCCAGCATCCGGAGTTTTCATTCTTAGTTGAGGACCACTAAAAGGCAAAAATTGCCATTCGGAGGCAAAAGAGGACATGACTAACTCGGAAAATTTAAATTCAGGAGTTAGCCCCTGTTTTTCGCCACCCATGAAAAAATCCGCATCCTCTGTTTTGCTGGGACATCCAATAATTTTTTTTAGGTTAGATTGCAAACTTATCCCTTCGGGAATTTCTTGGTGTTTCCAAAAACAGTCTGTACACCTTTTTCCAGAGAGGGCATGCGAAATAGGATGCACTCCAAGTTATTTCATTTTAAGCAAAACAAAAAGCAGTTGCAATGAATCTTTTGAATCTCAATAAAAATAGAAAGATTTGCAATAATTTTTTGGCGCAAAAAAATAGTCTATGTACTTTTGAAATATTTATGTTAATTTATGGTTGAAATAAAATTGCAAAAATTCAAAAGCTTCATAAAGGAAAAGGTCTTTTATGCGTTACTGTGAAGCTATTTACCAAACCAAACGTTTTAAAACACGTGAAGTAAAAATTGGTTCGGTTGCTGTGGGGAAAGAGAATCCTATTCGGATCCAATCGATGACAACAACCCCAACAGATGATGTTTTAAAAACAGTTGATCAGATTATGCACCTTGCAGATGAAGGGTGTGAAATAGCTCGGGTGACGGTTCAAGGGATAAAAGAAGCTAAAGCATGTGAGTGCATCAAGAATAAGCTTCTTCAAAAAGGGTATACAATTCCTCTTGTTGCCGATATTCATTTTTATCCAAAAGCTGCTCTTTTTGTGGCTGATTTTGTTGATAAGGTTCGAATTAATCCCGGAAATTTTATCGACCCTCGCGCTATTTTTAAAAGAAGTGTTTATGATAAGGATATTTACCAAAAGCAGCTGAAGAAAATTGAAACTGTGTTTGGTCCACTTGTTGAAAAGTGTCTTAAACTAAAGCGAGCGATACGCATTGGAACGAATCATGGATCTTTATCTGATCGCATTATGAACCGTTATGGGAACACACCTTTGGGGATGGTTGAGTCTGCACTAGAGTTTGCTGATGTTTGTCGAAAAAAAGGATTTCATAATTTTCTCTTTTCAATGAAATCCAGCCATCCTCAGGTGATGATTCAAGCCTATCGTCTTCTTGTCCATCGTATGCTTGAATTGGGTTGGGACTATCCTCTTCATCTTGGAGTGACTGAGGCGGGAGATGGAGAAGATGGACGTATTAAATCGGCAGTGGGGATAGGCGCTCTTCTTTTAGATGGCTTAGGAGATACGATTCGGGTTTCTCTTACAGAAGATCCTTGGCATGAAATAGATCCATGTCAACGGCTCCTTCGTTGTATGGAAAGGGTAAGGCGGGAAAAGATGGTCTCTTTTATCGAAACAGAGCGTAATTTTCAAAATATAGAAAGGCGTTTTGTGAAAAAAGACTCTCTTCTTCATCCCAAGGGTTCTGTCGTTCTTTTTCTTTCACATCCAGATCATTTTCAAGAGCTTTCTCAAAAGCCTGATTTGCTTTATCTTGAAACTCTTCTGCCGAGTGATGATCTTAGCTCAATCCAAAAAAGTCAAATTCCAATTTTGACAAAAACAACAGGAATAGAAGGAACCTTTCTTATCCAAGACATTGCGCAATTAGATCATAGGGCAGATGGGGTATGGGTTTCTCTTAGAGACTTTAAAATTTGGAAACGCCTTTTAACAGAAAAATCAGTCCGCTTCATCTTATTAGAACTTGGACGTTCTAAATTGCATGAAGGACGTTATTTTTTCGAATGGCTTTTGAAAAATAAACTCGATACTCCTGTCATTTTAGTTGGGGATTATCTTATGAATGAAAAAGATATTTTAATCAATGCTTCAGCTGAACTTGGAGCTCTTCTTGCAGATGGTTTAGGAGAAGGGGTCCTTTTAAAAACCCAAATGGAAATGGCAAAAAATAGCTCTCTTTCATTTAACCTTCTTCAAGCATGTCGAATGCGTGCTTCTAAAACCGAATTTATTGCTTGTCCAAGTTGTGGGCGCACGCTCTTTAATCTGCAAGAAGTCACGAAAAAGATTCGTTTGCATACAAGTCATCTAAAGGGGGTTAAAATTGCTATTATGGGATGTATTGTCAATGGGCCTGGAGAAATGGCAGATGCCGATTTTGGGTATGTGGGATCAGGCCAAGGCAAAGTGGACCTTTATCGGAAAAAAAAGTGTGTTGAAAAAAATATTCCTTCTTCAGATGCCTTAGAGCGTTTGATTGCTTTGATCAAAAAAGAAGGTTGTTGGGTTGAACCCGAACAAGAAGTCACAGCCTTTCAAGGCACTAATGCCTAGTCTAACCTTTGCAAAAATTAACTTAAGTCACTAAAAATACATGGTTCATTTTCCAAAGACACTCCAAAATCGATTGGGATTTTTATGGGAGAGGTTAAGCTTGATTCAAGCTTAGCCTGCATTTCGCATGCCCCTTCTTTCGAAAAGGCCCACAAACTGTTTTTTGAGACTTAAGAAATTTTCGAGGGGATAAGTTTTCAGCCTAAAAGAGTTTATTGAATGTATTGGAAAACAGAGCCTATGGATTTCTCTAGATTGGGCATGCAAAATAGATGGCAATCCGGGATTTTAAGCAGATGGAGAAATTAAAAAATCAATCACGGATAAAAATATAAAAGGCATTACCCTTGATGGGAAATGAACTCAGTT
This sequence comes from Simkania sp., assembly GCA_028281425.1. GTDB lineage: Bacteria > Chlamydiota > Chlamydiia > Chlamydiales > Simkaniaceae > JANQJX01. The sequence goes on along the minus strand of JANQJX010000049.1, from coordinate 4,976 downwards.
TCAATTTTATCTGCTAAAATGAAATCACTTTCACTCAACCCATCAATTTTATGTGTCCAAATAAAGACTTTGACTTTTCCATAACTTAGATAAATATCAGGATGATGCTTTTCTTGCTCGGCAATTTTTCCAATCACATTGGTAAAAGCAAGCGACATTTCAAAATTTTTAAACAAAAATGTTTTTTCCAAATGATGCTGATCTTTGACTTCCCAACCCTCTGCAAGCTGAGAGCAAAAAGTATCCAACGCCTCCTTTTTTAAGGGACCCCCTACTCCAGTACAAGGCAAACATTTTTTTTTATTCAAATCATTCATCGTCTTACCTGCAAATAACCTTCCGTTTTCCCCCAAGGGAAAAAGAGGGGGAAGCTTTCCTTTAGCCAAAAACTATTTGTTGGATCATAGTCGATTAATGAATAACTCACACTTAAAATCTGTGTCTGAGCTGCACATGTTTTAAGGCGCTTGACCAATCGATCAATTGTTTTATCCGATAAATCACTTCCAAAAAGATAGATGATATCCACTTGAGGTAAAGTCATCTGAAGCATATCTCCACATAAAAAAGAGGCATTTTGTATTTGAAATTTTTGAGCAACAAAGCGAGCTAATTTGACAAATTGAGGAATCCTTTCAATTCCAATCACTTCACACTTGTAAAAATGGGCAAGAAAAAAAAGACCCCGTCCTCGCCCGCAACCTAGATCTAAAACTCGATGATGAGGACCAATTTTGATTTTTTTAGCCAAAAAATCAAAAGTCTTAAGAGGAGTTTCTCCATAAGAATAAATATTTCTATCTTTTCTTTTTTTTAGATATTTTTTACTGATTCGATAAGGGCTTTTTAAAATATATTTGTTTAAAAGAGTGCAATCAATCGCATGGAAACGTCTATCACAGTAAAATGTTTTGCGTATATAAAGAGCCTCCATTAAATCTTTGTAGGTATATTTAAAAAAGTTAAAAACCAAACTCATACTTGAAAGAATAAGTTCCTTATTTTAAAAAATCTACCAATTTATCTTTTGCCCAGGATCTAAAACACGAAAGGTTTCAGGATTGAGTTTAGCTTGAGTCAGTGCTTTATAAAGATCATAAGGAGGCTGATAGAGAGATTCTCCAGAAAGACGAAATGTTTTCCAATGCATTCCAACACTGAGCTTAGAATTGACCTCTTTATGGATAAGCATCGCTTTCTTTGGACTGATATGCACTGGCTCCATAAACTTCTTAGGAAGATATGTTCCAATAGGAATTAAACTCAAATCTATCTCCTTAAAACGTTTACCGATTGCCTTAAAATCCTTTGTATTGTATCCCGTATCACCAACGAAATAGACCCGTTTTTTTCTTTTCTTAAAACGTTTAAATTCAATGACATAACCTACCCATAGTCTTTGATTCTTATCAAAAAGGGCCCGTCCAGAAAAATGTTGAGAGGGAACGGCACTGACCTTGATCTCTAAAGGAGGATCCCCTTCAACCTCAAGAAATACTTCATCCCACCATCCCAATTCAATAACATGGGTAATTTTTTGTTTGTTCATCCATTTTCCTACCCCTAGAGGAACAACCCATAAAATAGAAGGATTGAGTTGATGCAATTTTCTAACTGTTTGCCTGTCAAGATGATCATAATGGTCATGACTAATCAAAACAAGATCAATAGGAGGGAGTTTTTCTAAAGAAAAAGGAAGCTGATGTTTTCTTCTAGGTCCAACAAAAGAAAAAGGAGAGCACCGTTGACTCCATATCGGATCAGTAAGAAGATGGAGACCATCTATTTGAATTAAAAAGCTACAATGGTTGATCCACATTGCTGTAGGATTTTGATGTTTCACTTTCTTTGAAGGATTGGGATAGCTGAAATTAGGGGGAATATTTGAAGAAGACTTATCATTATAATATCCCAATCCCCAAAGAAGAAGATCCACAATTCCCCTTTTATTTTTTTTACAATAAGGATTAATAAAACGAGATCCCTTTTTATTAAAAGAATGAAACTGATACTTTTCCATTATAAATCAATAAAATAAATAAAAATAAATTCAAAAATTCTTATTCGAAACCCCTATATCACTTATGAAACGATTGAAAATGACCTTCTTTGCTAAAAAATTCCGTTTCATTTGATTAAAATAGTTATGAAATCGATATAATCAACTAATTATAAAATTAAAAATTAAAAATCAAATAATGAAATAAAGAAACTAATTAACAAGCGATAATGGAGTTTGATCCCCCCAACTAAAATCCCTATCGAACTGAATAGGACCAAGATAACGATAATGATCTTCTAACTTCCATTTTTCTCGCTCTTTTTCAAACCTTTTAAAAAGTTTTCCATCAAGATTTACAAGAGCCTTTTGAATGACTGGTTTTTCTTTTCCCTTCCGTATTTCAATATTCATGAAACTCGTCATGGGAAGGGCGTAAATTTCCCATTCTAAAGGAGGTTTTTCTAATCCCTGAATACAGCTCATGTAGCCACTTAATCTTTCTCGAATAAGAAGAGCTGAAAGCATTCCAAGACTATAACAATAAGTTGCATCAAAGTGAGAAGGAAAGCCAGCACGCCCTTCATATCCAAAAAAGTGATGAACGGGATTAAATGTTTTATCACCTTTTTCTCTTTTAAGCCTTTCTCTCACTAAATGACTTAGCAAAGTCTCTGTTTGAATATGAGAGACTTGAACATTTCCATGGGGATCTCGATCAAGAAGAAGTTGTTTTTGGATGTGCTTGGGTAAAAAGGTCAATGTCTCCTTTGCACTTGAGCCAAGATGTTCTACAGGATCTTTTTTAGTCGCAAGCAAAGCATTGAGTTCTTCGATTAAGTTTTTCATTTCCGAAATAAATTCGATAAGACCTTCGGGAATTAAGATCACTCCATAGTTCTTTCCAGAAAGAGTTCTTTTTTTAATAAGATCAGCAAGATCTTCTGTAATCTCTTTAAGACTTTGCCTTTTTTTTGCAACTTCTTCTCCAATTAAAGTATAATTAGGTTGAGTTTGCAAGGCACATTCAAGAGCAATATGAGACGCTGAACGTCCCATAAGCTTGATAAAATGCGTATACTTCTTTGCAGAAAGGGCATCTCGAGCAATATTACCAATCATCTCAGAGTAGGTACGACAAGCTGTATCAAATCCAAAAGAAATTGCAACATGGTCATTTTTTAAATCACCATCAATTGTTTTGGGCACTCCAACAACTGCCGTCTTACAATGATGTTCTAGTAGATATTCAGCAAGAAAAGCTGCATTTGTATTTGAATCATCTCCTCCTATGATGACAAGTCCATCAAGATCTAATGTTTCAATCACTTGAAGTGCTTTTGAAAATTGTTCTTTTGTTTCAATTTTCGTACGCCCTGATCCAATCAAATCAAAACCTCCTTGATTACGATAAAAGGAGAGTTGTTTTTCAGCAAGATCAACATATTTTCCTTCAAGAATTCCAATAGGCCCATTCAAAAAACCAAAAAGATGGCTTTTTTTATGATCTTTTTTAAGCGCATCAAAAAGACCTATAATGACATTGTGCCCTCCTGCTGCTTGCCCCCCTGAAAGAACGACTCCAACTTTGAGGACTTTGGAAGAGGCATTGGTTTCTTTTTTTGCCGGCTTCATAATAGGACGGCCATAAGTTCTTGGAAAATGTTTTTGGATCGCCAAAGCATCTTTTTGGGCACTTGTTTTTTGCCCTTCTTTAAAGGTTATCCTATTTAAATCGGACAAAATTTTTGGAACTTCAAGAGGATAGGAAAGGCGGTTTTTTTGAAGGGGGGTCATTGACATCATAAGCATCTGGATAAAGTGATCAAGTTCTTAAATTCGTATCAAATTGGACTTGGAAACACACAATAAGCCACTTGATAGTTCATAAAACGAAAATCCCTATTTGAGGGAAAATCTAAAACCCAATTTGTAAATTTGATGATTGAGACCGGTATAAATTTTACTTAATTTTTTTGTCAATCTTTTAAGGAAATTTTCTACCTCTTAAAAAAACTATATGTTAAAATCTGGTAATTTGTTATCCTATATGATGTTTAAGTTTCTCAAAAAATAAATTTATCTGCTTTTGAAATCATTTTACTAACATTTTGGAGTAAAAAAAATATGACTCTAAATACTTATGGACTTTTTGCGATTAATCAAAAAACATTTAATATGTTTTATCAAGATGAAATTTTCTACCCTCGCCGAAATAGGGATATTGTTATTACCGCTTTGCGTATTCACAATGGGGCATTCAATATCATGGGTTACATTCCTGGGATATCATTTTGTTCTGGAATGACAAGAATGGTAACAGGTTTTTCTATAACTGTAGTCACATTGATTATAGGTCATCCAGATAATAGTCCTGGGCCTATTATTGGACGTTGGTATAGTGAGGCGCTTGAAACAGGAGTCGCGCAAGTTGCACGTGGTATTTTGGAGGCCATACAATTTGGCTGGCGTATAAATGCTGCATTGGATGTTATAGGAACAGTGGTAAACATTGGGAGTTTCATTCGCCAGTCTCTTGTATGTGAATGTTGTGCTAAAGGTGGAAATCCACAAGCGATAGTTCCCCACAAAGACGTCAATTATAGATCGTCGTTACTGAAGATTTTGTATTTAGTTTAAAAAAAGAGCTTATTGAAATTGACATCCGGCAATGCTTCGATTTGACTTTTGAAGACCATGTGATTCAAGTATTTGATTTTTCGAAGGATTGTTTTTTCAAAAATACCGTTAAAATAAAAATGACCTTTCCAAGAGGGTGTAGCATGATAGACTCACCTTACGCAAAAAAGAGAGCTTATTGTTGTAAATTCTTTAATTCTTGAAATGCCATTTGATTTGCTCTGATGATGAGTTTATATTTCAAAAAAAAATGGCTTAACTTTGTCTTCACTCTCAATATTTCCAATTTACAAGTAGGCTATCATCGAAGCAAATATGTGGGTCTTCTGTGTATGTA
>JANQJX010000018.1 GCA_028281425.1 Simkania sp. | reverse complement strand
AAAACACTTTTTGTTTTACCTTTGCTTAAAGCTTCTTTCTTAGCCTGATTTGTTGAAGATTTAAGATTTTTCATGATTTTAGACCAATTGCCTTTCGTACTTGTTCTCGATTCAAATTCAAGCCCTAAATAGACATCATTGAGTTCCATCTTATCGATAATCATCTTCTTATCAAAAAAACGGGAGAGAGGGGCATCCATCTTGAATTCTTTGACCTTCAAAGCATCGGCTAACAATGAACCGGGAGGGTTGCCAACATGAATTTGACTAGCCCCAATCGATGAAAATCCAAAATAGAGATCTTCAATAGAAACAGAGACTTTTGTGTCTTTAGAGAGCTTATGGGAGATCAATTTAGGAGCCATTTTCCATGTGAAAAACCCAAAGATTAGGATAAGAATGAGTAAGGTTAGAATAAAGAAGAATAATTTACGCATAAAAGGCTCCCAAATATAAAAACTTTCTCTGATTCTAACTATTGTGGATAAATGATTTTTTTTCTAGTTAATAAATTATTTATTTTCTAATATTTTAAATTTTTTATGTGTCTGCTTAGCTTTCTTTATCGATAAGAGAAGATAGAGGGAGCGAAATAAATATTATTTTTACAAAAAATATGGATTTATGTTAACCTTTTAAATCATCAAAAAAATAAACATTCCAAAAATGTTAAATATAAATTCTTCTTTATCTTTTTATAAAAAACACGAGACTATTTTTGACTCTGCTTCATTTATTGGAGCTCAAAGTCTTTCTCTTTATTTAAAAAATACAATTTTCACTCCAATGGGCTTAGGAAATTTAGCTGCAGCTGGAGTGCATGCTCTTTCCATTGCAGGCTTTAAAAAAATTGCATATCATTTCGATCAAAGCCAAGGACTTTTGATTCAAACAGCGACAACAGTCGCAGCAATCGCTTTAAGCACTCTAGCCCTTTCCTATTTTATCACTACCTTTGGCATGCCAACGTTAATTGCCTTGAATTTCCAAAATGCGCTTTATACATCTTATTTTAGCTTAATATTAAAAACTACACTTTGTACGGCTCACCATTTTTCTCATTCAAACCATAAGTTTTCAATTTGGGGGTTTATTAAACCTTCCTCAATAGAGGATCAATCGGCGCAAACTTCTTTAAGTCAAAAAAATGTCACACCTTTTCCCTCTTTCTTTGTTCAAAGAGAGACTTTAGACTTCTCCCAAGAACCCCCTTCCATTGTTTTAAACTCAGCATCAGATGTGATCATTCAAGAAGAAACGCCCAAAGAAGAAGTCGATTCTTCTATTTCTTTAATCAAAGAGACTCCTACGTCCTTAAAAGGACGCGTTTCAAAAAATCCTTCTTATTGTAAACCGATTAGTTTATTAATTTTCCTATTTACTGCGACTGCTTACCTTTTATACCCTAAGAATGAGCCATTAAATCATAAAGCTCTTACAATAACAGGCCATCTGCAACATCTAGAAAAGATTGAATTACCAAAAGATCTGAAAGTCCCACTTCATTTTTTTAAAAGGCCGATTCATAAGGTTAATCATGAAAAGGCTTTGATCTTAAATGAAACATCTTCTCAAAATAAGATTTTCTATTTTGTAATGTTCATTATTTCTTCTATTGCATTCACCATTTTGGGAGTTAAAGGCTGCAGCTACGGAAGAAAAAGAAAAAAACAAGAAAATAATGTTATCAATTTGAATAACATTTCTAAAATGAGGATTGTATTACCAGCAGCAAAGCAGAATGAGAGCTTGCAGAATCAGAGCTTATTAATAAATCATGAAAGTCATGAAGAATCTAATAAGCAGATTTTGGTAGAAGGCAAAGAAAACAATCGAAAAATTTTAAATTTGCTTCTTAAACTCCCGGGTCAATGGACGGAGCCAAAGAATGCATTTAATTGTAACCCTAGGGTATTCATTCCGGGTACAAACTTTATTTATCAAATAAATGATCCCAAATTCATGAACCAAATGTTTAAAAAATTAAATCTCCTTCAATCAAAATCAAATGATAATCATGATAAAAATGATAACAATATTGAAAAAAATAGTAAAAGATTACCTAATGACAAGAAATTAGAAATAGAGAGATATAAGGCTCAGGTAAAAGCTATTTCATTATCAAATGATAATCATGATAATCATAGTAAAAATAATGAGGCTCAGGTAAAAGCTGCAAAAAATAATAATGATTTATTGATTATTAAGGAATTTTATAAAAAGTCAAATGAAAATGATAATGCTGAAAATGATAATGCTGATGATATTAAAGAAGATATTGAAATATTAGATGATATAGATCAGATTCCTGAAGATCCCAATTCTTTTCTTACGCAAGCAATTTCAAAAATGCAAGCGGCAGATCAGCTTGGAAGCAATGCTGTGATAGAGTATGTCACCTATTTACAAAAAAAATCTGATAAACGTTTTGCTTTTATCAAAGATTTTTTACTTCCTAATAAGTTTAACGAGAATAAAGTCAAGAAACAGCTCCAAGAGGCTCATGCTGACCAATGGATCATGATCCCATTTATTTTAAAAAGGTCATCGAAAAATCCACTTTCTGTGGACCATATTGTTCTTATGATGATCGATAAAGAAACGAAGAAAATCTACTATTACAACTCTCAAGGCACCCGTTGGAAAAAGGAGAGTCGCAACGTTTTGCATTTTGGTCAATCTGTTAAACAATTACTGAAGAAAATAGTAGCCCCAAACTTTTTGGGTTATAGATTCGAAGATCTCAAAAAATGGCATCAGAAAGCATTCGATAATAAAAATTGTGGGGCTTTTGTTTGTCATTGTATCAACCACATTGTCACAACAAATAAGCTTCTTCCAGGAAAGAAAAATTTTTCCATTAGCAACAGGCGAAAGGCAATGGCACAAGAAATGAAAGAGTATCTTAACTTTCAACAGATCATGAAAAAATCTAAGCCTTTTTCCAAGGAAACTGCGACAGTACTTGAAGATAACTATAAATTTTTTAAGAAAAGAGGAAAAGAATCACTCTTTACACAATTAAATAAAGATATGAACAGGGATCATAAAGGTCATTGTAAATTTATTCTTAAAAGCGTTAATGGAAAGGAAGAAATATTAAAGAATGCAAATCAGCTTTATAAGGCACTTTTGCCTGTTGCAAAGCATGATGAAACGACTACTTTAAAGTGGATGTCTCTTATGCAACAAGGTGTTCTTTCTGATATCACGAGTAAACTTCAATTGCAGGATTTTCAAGACTCTCTCTTGAATCCTTTTCTTCAAAAAGGAAAAGATTCGCCTATAAGAGAACATAAGGTGACTTTAAGAAAAAATAATAAATTGCCTCTTATTGAAATCCATGCAAAGGGGGCCATTGTGAATGATGGGGGTGAAACAAGGGCTTTCATTGCAACATCGACGGTCATTGATTTAAATGAAAAAGAAGCGCAATTTAGTTGGAAAGAGGATATTTAATCACACCATGACGATTTGATAAGAAGGAAAAATCAAGGGTTTCCAAAGGGAATATTCCCTTTGGTGGGGGGGAGGGGCAAAGCCCCTTATTAGAGTGGTCATTTCTGCATTGGGAATTTAAAAGATGAAAAATGAGTCCTTTGTGATTGGAAGAAATGCTTTAAAAGAGATTTTAAAAGCAAAGCCAAATGAACTGATTGAAATTTACTCTCATAAGAAAGAGGATCCTCTTCTTACTGAAGCCAAAAGATGGAAGATCAAAACGATTTTTGTTCCTAAGAAGAGGCTTGATCAGATGGTTTTATCTTCTTCTCACCAAGGCTTTGTTGCTTTAATACAAAAAAGGCATTATCTTTCTGCCGATATTTTTTTAGAGCATCTCAAAGGGCCTTCTTTTGTTTTGATGTGCGATGAGATTTGTGACCCTCAAAATTTAGGAGCGATTTTGCGTGCAAGTGAATGTTTTGGGGCTCATGGTCTTGTTTATTCAAAAAATCGAGGGGTTCAGGTCACTCCTATTGTCAC
>JANQJX010000137.1 GCA_028281425.1 Simkania sp. | reverse complement strand
TTATCCACCTGTGCGTGTTGATCAAGATTTTTTCCCAATGCAAAAAGAGGATTATTATTTAACGGCATCTCGTCTTGTTCCCTATAAAAAAATCGATCTTATTCTAGAGGCTTTTGCCCGTCTGCCTAGAAAAAAATTAGTTGTCATTGGAGATGGACCCGATCGGAAAAAAATTTTAGCTAAAGCAACAAAAAATGTAGAATTTCTCGGGTATCAAGAAGATAAAGTTTTAAAAGAAAAAATGAAAAAAGCCCGTGCATTTATTTTTGCTGCTTTAGAAGATTTTGGAATTCTTCCTGTTGAAGCGCAAGGATGTGGGACACCAGTGATTGCCTATGGAAAAGGGGGGGTGGTAGAAACTGTGATTGAAAATCAAACAGGAGTCTTTTTTCCTAATCAAACAGAAGCTTCTTTAAGGCAAGCTATCGAAATCTTTGAACTAAAAGAAAAAGAATTTAATCCAAAAGAGATCCATGCGCATGCTTTTACCTTTAATGAGAAACGTTTTCAAAAAAAGTTTAAGGAATTTGTAGAAAGAAAATATGCACATCATTGTTCTAGCTGGAGGTAAGGGGTCTCGCCTTTGGCCTTTATCCAATCAATCTTTTCCTAAACAGTTTTTAACCTTTGGTCAAGAGACCTCTTTTTTACAAAAAACAGTCGGACGGTTTTCCCCTCGTCATCCGGTTTTTGTATCGACAAATCAAGCTTACGAAATGGTTGTAAAAAATCAGGTTCAAAAATTTCAAGGTGTTGAAGTTATTACTGAACCTGAAGGGAGAAATACAGCTCCTGCGATTGCTTGGAATTTAAAAATACTGATCGAAACAAAGAGACTCTCTTTTCAAGATATCTGTTTAATAAGTCCTTCAGATCTTTATTTTTCTGATGAAGATTATTTTCTATCCCTTCTTGCTCTAGCGGAAAAAGAGGCAAAACGGGGGAAAATTATCACGTTTGGGATCACTCCTACTCGAGCTGATACGGCTTATGGATACCTACGTGTTTTGAAAAAAAAAGGCCCTTTTTTTTCAGTAGAGACTTTTGTTGAAAAACCCGATTTAAAAAAAACCAAGCGATTTCTCAAAGAAGGGCGATCCTTTTGGAATGCAGGAATTTTTGTTTTTCAAGTGAGACATTTTTTAGATGAACTTAAGCATCATATTCCTGAAATTGACTTTTGGATGAAATTAAGCCTTGAAAAGGCAAAAAAATGTTTTTTTTCTCTTCCTTCTATTTCTATTGATCATGCGTTGATGGAAAAGACAAGCCATCTTTTACTCATTCCTTATACTTCGGGCTGGTCTGATCTCGGCTCATGGGAACGTCTTTATGAACATCTCTCAAAAGATGAAAATAGAAATGTTAAACTGGGGCAAGTCCTTGCTCAAGGGTGCAAAAATAGTTTTTTCTATTCGATGAAAAGACCTCTTTTGGCTCTTGGGATAGAAAATTTATTTTTGATTGAAACGCCTGAAGTGATTTTAGCCATTAGAAAAGAGCTTTTGCAGCATATGGGAAAACTCTTAGTTGATTTGAAGAATTTTAAAAAGAAAAAAGCAGGGGGGCAGCAGATTTTAGCAGTGCATCAAAATTATTTTATTGAACTTTTAACTCTTATGGAACAACAATCGGTTGAAATTAAAGCATTGTCAAGAGCCTCTCATTGGGTGGTTCTTAATGGTGTGGCAAGAGTTGTAGGCCTCACCACAAAGGAATATCGAGAAGAAGAAAGTTTTGATTTAAAACAAGAAAAAGCCGTTATTTTAAATTTGAAAGATAACCCTTTGATTTTAGTGCGCATTGAAATGAAGGCTTTGTTACAAGCAAAGCGCTAATCCCTAATTTTTGGAACTGTTGAACAAAGCAATTTTTCGGATAAACTGAGATTTTTTTAAAATAGGTATGCAAAATAGGGGGCTAAAGGAACAAATTTTTAAAAAGAAGAGAATGTGGTTGCAGCCAGTCATTATAGACATTGTGAAACAGTAGAACCTCTGTATAGAGGGCAGAGGTTAGGTTAAAGGTGTTTGGATAAGAAAAAAATGGTTGTTAAAAAAGTTTGTATCAAACTTTAGATTTTTTCCTTTTCTTCAAAGTGTTTGGCTCAAAACCGAAGCGACGATTTCCTTTAACGTTTTATTGACAAAGGGGAAGGAAAACGTTAGCCTTATGGGAAACATGGTTTAACGTCCTAAAATGAGAGGAAGTTTCATGTCCACAAGTGACATGCTTTTCAAAAGAGAAGAGTATAAGTATGGTTTTAGAACAGATATTGAGTCAGAGACTTTTCCTAAAGGGCTTGATGAAAATGTCATTAGGGCCATTTCAAAAAAGAAACAAGAGCCTTCTTTCCTTCTTAATTTCCGATTACAAGCCTATGCAAAATGGAAAAAAATGTCTCATCCAAATTGGGGGCATTTTAACCTAAAACCGATCGATTTTCAAAATATTCGTTATTACTCTGAGCCAAAAAAGAAACAAGAGCTTAGCAATTTAGATGAAGTAGACCCTGAAATTTTGCGAACTTTTGAAAAACTAGGAATTCCTTTAGAAGAACAAAAAAGACTTGCAAATGTAGCGGTTGATGTTGTCTTCGATTCCGTTTCAATTGGAACCACATTTTATGAGACTTTAGAAAAAGCAGGAGTGGTTCTTTGCTCAATTTCAGAAGCGGTTCAAAAATATCCCGACCTGATCAAAAAATATTTGGGAACGGTAGTTCCAATTGGAGATAATTTTTATGCAGCACTCAATGCAGCGGTTTTTTCAGATGGCTCTTTTGTTTATGTTCCCAAAGGGGTGAAATGTCCGATTGAACTTTCTACTTATTTTCGGATTAATGAGAGAGAGACAGGACAATTTGAAAGAACACTTGTCATTGCAGAAGAAGACTCTTATGTGAGTTATCTTGAAGGGTGCACAGCTCCAGCTTATGATTCCAATCAACTTCATGCTGCTGTTGTGGAACTCATAGCCCTTAGCCGTAGTGAAATCAAATATTCAACAGTACAAAATTGGTATGCAGGAGATCGTTTATCGGGGAAAGGAGGTATTTACAATTTTGTCACTAAGCGGGGAAAATGTGCTGGCAAGCGAGCGAAAATTTCTTGGACCCAAGTGGAAGCAGGAGCTGCTATTACTTGGAAATATCCAGGGTGTATCTTACAAGGAGATGATTCTATCGGAGAGTTTTATTCTATTGCATTAACAAATGGAAAGATGCAAGCAGATACCGGAACAAAAATGATTCATTTGGGTAAAAATACACGTTCGACGATCATTTCTAAAGGGATTGCGGCCGATGAGTCTCATAACACATATCGGGGGCTTGTACATATGTCTTCACGTGCTCAAGGAGCGCGTAATTTTACGCAATGTGACTCTATGCTCGTTAAAAATCATTGTTCGGCAAATACATTTCCCTACATTGAAGCCTATGAAGAGGATGTAGAAGTGGAACATGAAGCATCAACGTCAAAAATCAGTGAGGAGCAACTTTTTTATTTGCGCTCGCGTGGTCTTTCAACAGAAGAAGCAGTCCATATGATTGTGAATGGATTTTGTAAAAAGGTGATCAATGAGCTCCCTCTTGAATTTGCTGTTGAAGCCCAAAAACTTTTAACACTAAAATTGGAGGGGAGTGTTGGTTAAGCCATCTGATTTAGAAGATCAATTGTTAGTCATCAAAGATCTTTGGATCACTATTGACGACGAGCCTCTTTTAAAAGGGTTGAATTTGTCAATTAAGAAGGGGAAAATCCATGCTTTGATGGGACCCAATGGAGCGGGAAAGTCAACTTTAGCGAAAGTGTTAGCAGGAGATCCGACTTATAAAATTCCTCAAGGGAGCATTTTCTTTTTAGGACAAGATCTCCTAAAAATGGAAATTGAAGAAAGGGCTCATTTAGGTCTTTTTGTCGGATTTCAATACCCAGTTGAAATCCCTGGTGTTTCTAATTTTCATTTTCTCCAAAGTGCTTTAAATGCAAGGCGCAAAGGGCTTGGAGCGGAACCTCTATCAGAAGATGCATTTTCTCTTTTTTTAGAAAAAAAATTAAAACAGATGGAAATGAAAGGGGAATTTAAGATGCGGGGATTAAACAGCGGTTTTTCTGGAGGAGAAAAAAAACGGAATGAAATTTTGCAGATGGCTGTTTTGGACCCTACACTTGCAGTTCTAGATGAGACTGACTCAGGTCTTGATATTGATGCAATGCGTATTGTTGCAAGTGGCGTCAATCAACAGATGAGCAAAGAAAAAGGGCTCCTTTTAATCACCCACTATCAAAGGCTACTCAATTATATTGAGCCCGATTTTATCCATGTTATGATCGAGGGAAAGATTGTTAAATCGGGAGATAAAAAACTTGCCGATCTTCTCGAGGAAAAGGGATATGATTGGTTAGAAAAAAGTAAAGCGGAGATCTCTATTTGATGATGAAGCAACTTGACTCTTTTTATCGACAAAAAGAGAAAGATAAGCCGAGAAGAAAAGCTTGGGAGAAGTTTGTTTCTATGGGATTTCCCACAAAAAAAGTAGAGGCTTTTCGTTATGTTTCTCTTAAAAAGCTTTTTGAAGCAGATCCGTTTCAAGAAAAAAAGGTGGAATTTCTCTATGATAAAGTCAAAAATCTTGTGATTTTACCACTTCATCAAGCAAAAAGCTCCTACTCTCCTCTTTTAAATAAGCGAGATGAGATTTTTTTATGTGAGGAAAAAGATCCCTTTTTTTTTCTTAACCATGCTCTTTATAATCAGGGTCTTTTTATTTATGTTCCCCCAGATGTTTCTTTCAGTAAGCCACTTTATCTGACCTCTCTTTTAGATTGTCTTTCTCCTTTGAATATGGGCCATCCTAAAGTTGAAATTTTTGTAGGAAAAGGGGCCCAGTTAAAAGTGATTACTAAACTTAAAACAAATGGAACTCATCCTTTTTGGCTCAATAGTAATTTCAATGTCACTGTAGAAGAAAATGGAAGTTATAGTCACCTCGATATGGTAGATTGTTTTCCTCATAGTTGGGAATTTTGTTCTATTCAGGCAGAGCTTAAAAGAAATAGTTCTCTTTCTTACTTTTGCTTAAATAGGGGAGCATTGGTGAGTCGGCGTCATTTGAGGGTTTCTTTAGAAGGAGAAAATTGTCAAGCCTATTTAAGCGGGGCTTTTTTGCTTTCTCAAGCTTTAGAAGGTCATACCCATGTTCATGTCAATCATAAGGCCCCTCATACACGTTCTCATCAGTTTTTTAGAAATGTGCTTTCTGGAAATGCTCGCTCTAGTTTTGAAGGGAAGATTTTTGTCGAAAAAGAGGCTCAAAAAACAGAGGCATATCAACTCAATAACAATCTCATTTTGTCTAAACGTGCGGCAGCTTTTAGTAAACCCAATTTAGAAATTTTTGCTGATGATGTTAAAGCTTCCCATGGAGCTACTATTTCGAAGCCAAACTCAAATGAACTTTTTTATTTACGTTCGCGTGGGTTGAGTCAAAAAGAGGGTTATAGACATATCGTAAAAGGATTTTGTTTAGAGCCCACTGAAAATATTTCCTTCCCTTTTTTACGTTCTCGAATTAATGGAGAAATCGATGCCTACTTACAATAGCAATGATTTTTTTGATGTTTGGAAAGTAAGAAAACAGTTTCCTATGCTTTCTAAGATGATGAATGGAAGACCTCTTGTCTATCTGGATTCTGCAGCAACAGCCCAAAAACCTCTTCCAGTCATTGAAGCTATGGATTGTTTTTATAGGGAACAGTATGGAACCGTCCACCGTGCCATTTATGAAATTGCGGCGCATTCGACAGAAATGTACTCACAGGTAAGAAGTAAGATACAAAAATTGATTCATGCGAATTTTGAAGAAGAAATTATTTTTACTCGCGGAACAACAGAAGCAATTAATCTTGTTGCTCATTCTTTTGGTCTTGCTTTTTTAAAAGAAGGGGATGAAATCCTTATTTCAGAGATGGAGCATCATGCAAACATTGTTCCTTGGCAGTTTCTTTGTCAGAGGCAAAAAGCCATTTTAAGGGTGGTCCCCATTTTCGATAATGGAGTTTTAGATTTAGAGAGTTTGAAAAATATGCTCTCTGAAAAAACAAAACTTTTAGCTCTTACTCATATTTCTAATGTTCTTGGAACTTGCAATCCCATTAAAGAAATTATCGCATTGGCTCATCAAGCAGGAGCAAAAGTTTTGATTGATGGGGCTCAAGCAATTCCCCATCTTTCTATTGATGTGATTGATCTTAATGTCGATTTTTATGCTTTTTCTGGACATAAATTTTACGGTCCAACAGGAATTGGTGTTCTTTATGGGAAAAAGGAATTACTTGAACAACTTCCTCCATTTATGGGAGGAGGCGATATGATTGAAGAAGTAAGTTTTGAGATGAGTACTTTTCAACCCCCTCCTCTTAAATTTGAAGCTGGAACGCCTTCGATTTGTCAAGTTATAGGGCTTGGAGCTGCAGTTGATTATTTTGAATCTGTTGGGAGGAAAAAGATTTTAAACTGGGAGCAAAAATTGCTATCATATGCTGAGGAAAAAATGGCTGCAATCAGCGGAATTCATTTTTATGGAAAAGCTTCTGAAAGGGGAAGTTTGATCAGTTTTACCATCGATGGTTTGCATTCTCTTGATTTGGGAACGATTTTAGGGCTTAAAGGCATTGCAATTCGAACAGGACATCTATGTGCAATGCCCCTCCTTAAGCGTTTGGGAGTAAAATCTCTTGCTCGAGCTTCATTTGCTTTTTATAATACTCAAGAAGAAATCGATCTTTTTATTAAAGCGACTAAGGAAGCTAGCATTCTTTTAAAACCTGAAATGTCTTATTAGCCCCTATTTCTCTACTTGCTCTAGAAAAAATCCACATGCTCTGTATTTCGCTGGTACATCCAATAAATTCTCTTGGTGTTTCCGAAAACAGTCTGTATGCCTTTTCGAAAGAAAGGGCATTCGAAATACGGGCTAGAATTTTTATCGGCTTCATTGATTCCAAATGACTTACAGCTTTTGGAATAGGGTTTCATACGATCCATTCCAAAAGCTGAGAGAATATGAAAGGGAGGTTCCTTCGCGTTACTCGACTAAGAAAATTTAATTGAATTAACTATTTAAAGGATAAATAATAAGTTCTTTCTTTTTATCCTTCACATAAATCAAGCCTTTTTCATCGATATTATATGTGCTTTTATTTCCAACTTGTATCCAGTCATTTTTTTCATCTGATAAAGGTGGTGAAGGAATAGATTGAAAAATGTTTTTTACTTCAAATGGTATGATTGTTTTTGTTTTAGTAGGAGGTTCAAACATGGCATGATAAAAAATATTTGACTTTTTATTTTTTGCAAGCATAACATATCCGGCTTTGGCAGTGTTCTTGTTACGAAGGATGACAATGAGCCCTATTTGTTCTACTTCTTTTTCCGAGTTTTTATCAGGATATTGATAAGAGAAGGTATATGTTTTTTGAAATTCTTTAATAGAAAGTAAAGGGATCACATCTTGGACGGAGTGATTGATTGTCTGGTTATGAAATTCTTGGTCATTTAATTTTAATGCAGAGTACTTTGGGTCATTTAGACGAACTTTCTTAGAATCTTTTTTCCATCGTGATATTCTTTTATTAACTAAATAACCTTGTTTTGAATTATTTAATTCAATTATTTTTTTATTAATCTCATTTTCTTTAATTAAAATTTCATTATTATTTTCTTTGCATTCCTCAATGTTTTTAATAGACTGTTTATCTTTATTTTCTTTTTTCAATGAGTTATTATATTTA
>JANQJX010000223.1 GCA_028281425.1 Simkania sp. | reverse complement strand
GTCTAGATGATCTTTTCTCCTTAGGCTTGACATAAGTCGCATTTCCTTTTGCTCTCAAGAGTATGTGAATTTGCACCTTTCACAATTTTCGAAAAAAATTTCAATCGATCCGAACAATTTTTCAGTTGAAGGCAGGCCCTTTCAACTTGCTCACATCTTTTGGTTCTCCTTTTGATCAAAAAAATCACTCTGTTTACAACAGGCCCATTATGGAAGCGATACTTTTTGAAAAACCAGGGGGCTAGAAAAGATAGAACCTTTTTTGCGTAAGGTGAGTGAATAAAATATTTGAATCTTTAAAAGAGAATTTAATCGCATCTTATATGAATTGGGGCCGCCTTAAACTGAAAAATTTAGAGATCTATTTCCTAGAATTTGATATAAAAGAATTGCTTGCAATCTTAAATTTTTTGAGAGGAATTTTTCGTTTTTTCAAAAATTCACTTAAAATTAAGTTCGCATCCTCTATGTATAGAGTGAAGCCACTTAGGCTCGAGTTGATTTGGAGCAAAAAAAAGAGGTTCAAATCGGAAAACTTAAGTTTGTAAGCAGTCCCATAAAATGTTTTTCATTCACCCTCTTTAATGATGCATCTAAAAATCAGACGGGGTCTTAAATTAACGCTCGAAGGTGTTCCTAAGGGGCAGGTATGCACATTACCTGATCCCAAAACCCAAGCACTCGATCTTTCTGTCTTTTCATGGCTTCGTTTTTTGCTTTTAAAAAAGGTGGGAGATAGGGTGACGATTGGGGAGCCTCTTGTCGAGGATAAATCATGCCCTGGAAGAGTTTTTGTATCCCCTGCATGCGGCACAATTCATGAAGTCCGGAGAGGTCTGAAAAGGCAGATTCTATCTATTGTGCTTGTCACATCTCAACCCACAACATATTTTGAGCATACTCCTTTAAAAAAATACAATCAAAAAGAGCTCTTGTCTTATTTGATGAAAGGGGGGATTTTCCCCCACATCCGTGTTCGTCCTTGTCTACAACTGCCTTCTTTAGATAAAGTTCCTGATGCCATTTTCATCAAAGCCTTAGATGCAGCTCCTTTTGCTCCCCCTTTTGAAATGGAAATCTTAGGGAACGAAATTTTTTTTGAAATAGGACTTGCCTCTCTTTCTTCTCTTGCTCCTTGCCATCTTATCTATCACTATCAATCCAAATGCAAAGCTCTGACTCAAGCAACAGATGTCTTCAAGCACACAGCTGAAGGCCCTTACCCTATTTCTCATGCTTCTGTTCACATTGCAGCTGTACGCCCCATCAAAACCAATCAAGAACAGATTTGGACACTGACAGCTAGCGATGTTATTCTTATAGGAAGATTGCTTAAAGAAGGAAGATACTTCCCTCAAAAGATCATCAGTATTGCTGGATCTGCAATCTTGGAGAATCAGCGTGGTTTTTTTCGTCTTCCTCAAGGATTCCCCATCAAGGAACTTATGCAAGAACGTTTGAAAACAGCTCCTTGTCGACTTATTTCTGGAGATCCACTTATGGGAACAAAAATGAGTCAAGAAGATCATATTAAATTTTTCGACCGCACTGTTTGCGCCCTTTTTGATCCTGAAGAAAAGCGCTCTTTTGCTCATTTTTTCCATCTTAAACCAACAGGATATTCAGCTTTGCCTACCTATCTAAAACGAAAAACTTTTCCTCTCTTTACAACTTCAAATCATGGGGAAAAACGTCCTTTTATTGATGGACAAATCTATCAACGTGTGATGCCCCTTCCCATTGTTGTCATTGCACTTATCAAAGCATTACTTGCTGAAGATTATGCCCTTGCTAAGCACTTAGGATTGCTCACGATTGCTCCCGAAGATTTTGCTCTTCCCACTTTTATCTGCCCCTCTAAAATCGAAATGGTAGAAATTGTAGAAAGGGGAGTACGTGCTTATGCCTCCGAATATTTAATCTCTTAACCTGCATTTCGCATGCCTGCTCTGTAGAAAGATTGGCACGATTGTTTTTTCGAGATTTCAACCCACTCTCTTGGATAAGGTTCATAAAACTTGGCCTAAGAAGAGTGGGTTGGAATATGGAGATGCCTTGAACTGAATTTTTTGGTGTCAAAAAAACACACAATCGTGCATTTCTTTTGGGCCTGCCTTCAACTGAAAAATTGTTCGGATCGATTGAGATTTTTTTCGAAAATTGTGAAAGGTGCAAATTCACATACTCTTGAGAGCAAAAGGAAATGCGACTTATGTCAAGCCTAAGGAGAAAAGATCATCTAGAC
>JANQJX010000222.1 GCA_028281425.1 Simkania sp. | reverse complement strand
TCAATTTTTTTATCCATTGAGTCGCGGGATTCACGGCATATTCTATGTGTGACAAGAAGCCGAGTCTGATTTAAAACATAAGTTGGTGAATCCGCAACTTGCATGAAGTAGGGAATCTTTTTCGTTTCGAAGCAAAGAAAAGCTCTAAAGAGTTATCCTTTGCTTCGCTCCAAAACATCTCATCTCTTTATGCTGCGCTATAGAGACAATTGGGAGTCAAGCTTCTTTAAAAGCTAACTCAAATCAGAGGAGATCGAAAAAAGGTCAGGTCAGTCGGTTCAAATGAGTGGTGCAGGAGGTTCAAGGGGGTCAAGTGAGCTATTTTGATTTTGCTTTGTTCAAATCGAAATTCCATCTTTCGACGAGCAAAGGATGAAAAAAGAATTCTAGCTTGACCCAATACTTTAATTTTCCGATAATTATTCCTTTTACCAAAGAGCGTAAAAGAAGGTTTTTTCTTTTTAACCCATTTTATGCAAAACCCATTTTATGCAAAATGAGGGATAGCCGCAATGAGAGATTTTGAAAAATCAATGAAGGGAAGAAAATAGAGCAATATTGAGTGAAGTATTGCAACTATTTCTACGTTGAGATTTAAAAGACTTAAGTTTGTATAAGGTGAATGCTTAAATTAAAGCCTAAAAAAATTCTATCTTTTGATAGGTAGCATCGGTGAAAGTGCATGTAAAAAAAAGAATTAGCAAGAAAGGGTGGCATGGCCAAGTGGTAAGGCAGGAGCCTGCAAAGCTTTGATCCCCAGTTCGAATCTGGGTGCCACCTTAGACTATTGTTTGATTCAAGATTATGATCTGTATGACCGTTGCCCTTAAAGCAGAGGCCTCTCCTCTTATTGAAGCGCTAGGTTTGAAACCTCTCTTGGGCTCTTTTCTTTTTCCCCTTTTTGGAAATGAAAAATTGACCTTGATCATTTCTGGGGTGGGGAAAATCAAAGCAGGTGCTGCTTGCAGCTATTTAGCTGCTTTATATGGTAAAGAAGCAATCACAGGTTTTCTTAACATAGGGATTGGTGGTCATCCATTTCATCCTATAGGCAAGTCCTTTTTAATTGATCAAATCTGCGATTTGCAAAGTGAAAATGTTTTTTTTCCCTCTTTCCCTTTTGCTCTTATCGAGGAAACAGAAGGCTGTTTAACAGTTGATAAACCAGAACATGTTTACCAAAAAGAAGCTATTTATGACATGGAAGGGAGTGGTTTTTTTTCGATTGCTTCAAAAATTTGTCCACTAGAGCTTATTCATCTTTTTAAAATTATTTCTGATAATAAAGAGCACCCAGCAAGCGGAGTGAATCAAAAAAAGATTCAAACATGGATTATAAGACACATCTCATCGATTCAAAGGCTTCTTTCTCTTATGGAAAAACTCTCTCAAGATATCAAAAAAGAACTCCCCCCTTGTTTCGATGCTTGTATCGAAAGGTGGCATTTTACTCATTGCCAAAAAGAGCAGTTAAAAACCCTTCTTAAAAGATGGCACCTTTTATGTCCGGAAAGGCTCCTCTTATCAGAAAAATTTTTAAGCCAAAAAAAAAGCAAAGATGCTCTTTATTATCTAGAATCTATCTTAAATTCCCTTCCCCTTTCTCTTGGAATATGACCCTTCTTTATATTGAAAAGGCCATTGAAAGCCATCCTAGAGTTCAAACAATTACAAAAAATCTTTCTCCTAAAAAGTGCATTTATATCGACCGTTACACTCAAATTTTTAATCGTAAAAAACAAAATTTTCGCCTTCAAAAAAATTATCCTGCTTTTATTCTTGCTGAAAAAAAAGAAAACCTTTTGTATCAAACTCCTCCAACCTATGGTATTGGTGCCAAGCACAACTACTATTTCTCTCATCTTCTCAATTGTCCTTTTGATTGTCGCTATTGTTTTTTACAAGGGATGTACCGCTCAGCTGCATTTGTTTTTTTTATCAATTATGAAGCATTTCAAAAATCCATCTTAGAAAAGATTGGAGATGAAAAAACGACTTTTTTTTCAGGATATGATGGAGACAGCTTAGCATTAGAAGGAAAAAGTGGGTTTTTAGAGGTTTTTCTTCCCTTTTTTCAAAAATTTCCAAAAGCAGAGTTAGAATTGCGCACAAAAAGTATTGCCATTTACCCGCTACTTAAAAGAGCTTCCTTTCAAAACTGCATTGTAGCTTTTAGCCTTTCTCCTGAAAGGATTGCTAAAGAATTTGAACTCAAAGCTCCCCCTCTTTCTGCTCGTTTAAAAGCCATTTATAAACTACAAAGAAAAGGGTGGAATATTGGTTTGCGCTTTGATCCCATCATTTACTGCAAAGATTTTGAAATCATCTATGCCTCCTTTTTT